>CAXACF010000146.1:0-5308 GCA_963967125.1 uncultured Rhodobacterales bacterium
GCCCATGGCATTGACGCGCTTTACCGCAACCTGACACCATCCACCCGGCGCACAGCCCAGATCAACCACACGCGCACCTGGCACCAAAAAACGGAATTTTTCGTCTAATTCCAGTATCTTGAATGCGGCGCGGCCACGGTATCCTTCGGCCTTGGCGCGTTTTACATAGGGATCATTCAACTGACGCTGCAGCCATTTCACTTGGGACACTGTGCGTCCACGCGCGGATTTGACCTTGACCTTCAAATCACGTTGACCACGTCCAGATGAATTTTTTGTCTGCTTTGCCATTCTTATTGCCCTTTGACGACGCACCCTCATTGGTAGGGCAGCCCCAGATCCATTCCGTCTTAGATCAGTATGGCCCGTCTTCCAAGACGCCATTTGCGCACATCTGCGCATAAAGTAACCCTTCGCGCAGACCACGATCGGCCACTGACAGACGGTCGGTTGGCCATGACCGCAACAGCGCCTGCAAAATCGCAGCACCCGACATGATCAATGCCTGCCGATCCGACCCGATCCGCGGATCAGAGCGGCGCCCATCAGGGCCCAATTGTAAATAGCCATCAATCACATGATCAATCTGATCCGATGTCATGCGCAGCCCATCCACCTTGGTGCGATCATACCGCTTCAGGCCCAGATGCGACGCCGCTACCGTTGTGACTGTGCCCGAGGTGCCAATGATTTGAAACCCTTCGCGCGTTTGCAGATCGGCATAGGGGGCGAAATCGGCCAAGCGTTCCTCAAAATGGCAACTCATTAATGCGTAACGCGCGGCGTCATCTTCCACATCGCTGAAATTGTCACGCAGAGTGGCAACACCCAGCGGGATGGAAATCCAATCCACAACCTTGGCCGCGGGAAACGGACTTTCAGGGGTGTGAAAGCCTGCATGTAGACGCATGATCGATCTGGGGCGTTCCCATTTCGGGACGGCGGATAAATCAATCCATACCAATTCGGTGGATCCCCCGCCAATATCCACCACCAGCAATTGTTCTGTATTGGTGGACACCAAAGGCGCACAGGAAATCACGGCCAAGCGGGCCTCTTCCTCGGGTTTAATGATTTCCAGTTTAATCCCCGTTTCCCGCCGCACTTGGTTCAGGAATTGACGCGAATTTTCCGCACGCCGACAGGCCTCAGTCGCGACCAATCGCATGTGTTTGACGCGATGGGATTTCAGTTTTTGTTGGCACACACGCAGCGCTTGAACCGTGCGCTGCATCGAGCCACGGTTTAACCGACCTGTGCGTTCCAAACCGGCACCCAATTGCACCGATTTAGAAAAACTGTCGACCACATGAAATTGATTGCCCTTGGGTTGGGCGATCAGCATGCGACAACTATTTGTTCCCAAATCCAACGCGGCATATAGATCCGTTGGATTGGGTCGCTTCTTTGGCGCGGGGCTCTCTACCGGTTTGGGAAATGCGCCCGCACCTGATGGACGCTTGGGCGCCATATTACACGCCCTCCGATAGACTTAAGTTGATTTCAAGATACGCATGCTTTTCCCCTGCCGCAAGGGGACAAACGCAAAATTGTCGCAGGGGTAAGGCGCGCATTCATTTTCATCATGAAAAACTTGCATTGGTGATCCGATAAGATTGCCCATTATACCCGCATGAAATGAACCCACGTCGCGGAATGTCCGATAGTTGTCGAAAATCGACGTCGAAATTTCAAAATGCAGACTTATCTATGGGCAACTTGAATAAGGATTCGATCATGACCGACGTAACCATTGTTTATTGGCGCGACATGCCGGCACAAGTGATTGTTGGAAAAGGCCGCCGCGGGGTCAAACGCCCCCTGCCCGAACGTTTTGAGCAGGCGATTGACCGCGCCGCCATGAAAAGCGGTATGGCAGGCACAGACGAATATCTGTCTGAATGGCGCAAGGCCGATCCCATTCAAGTCGAGGGAACACCAGAAGAAGCGGCAGAAACAACCGCCCTTCGGATTGAGGCAGAGTATGATCAAGCGCGTATCAAAACGCTGATCGACAACAATGGATGGGAGGCGTAGTCCATGGCGCTCTTTAATTTCGCAAAGAAATCAGAAGAAGAAACAAATGTTTCACCCGAAATGGAATCCTTTCTAAAAGGATATTCAATCGAGGTGATGCCACGCACCGCGGAAAAGGTGGAAGATTTTCGCGCGCTATTGCCCAAAGGCACGCGCGTTTACATTGCCCATATCGAGGGTACGCCGATTGAGGATATGGTCGCCACAGCAAAGCGCATCGCGAACGAAGGTTATGACGTGATGCCCCACTTCCCCGCACGCATCATCAAAGACGCCGCGACATTGGAAAACTGGATCGCGCAATATCAGGGCGAAGCCGGTGTTGACCAAGCGCTTTTGTTGGCAGGTGGCGTGACAAACCCACATGGGGATTTTGACAGTTCGATGCAGTTGTTGGAAACAGGACTGTTTGACAAGGCTGGTTTCAAACGCCTTCATGTTGCGGGCCACCCAGAGGGGAACAAAGACATCGATCCAGATGGATCCATGAAGAACGTGGATGCGGCACTTCAGTGGAAGCAGAAATTCAGCGAAACAACAGACGCGGAAATGGCGCTTGCGACCCAGTTCGCATTTGATGCAGATCCTATCATTGAATGGGCAAACGACCTAAAGGCGGCGGGCATCACATTGCCGATCCACATCGGCATCGCGGGACCTGCAAAACTACAGACCTTGATCAAATTTGCGATCGCCTGTGGCGTTGGTCCCTCCCTGAAAGTTTTGCAAAAACGCGCAATGGATGTGTCAAAACTGCTTTTGCCGTATGAACCCACACAGGTTCTATCAGAGCTTGCTGCGCACAAGGCGGCGAATCCTGATTTCAATATCACACATGTCCATTTCTTCCCCTTGGGTGGGATCAAAACCAACGCGGTTTGGACACATAACAACGGTGGCAGCTCTGCCATCCCTGCAAACGCATCTTAAGGAAGAAAAGACATGGTAAAAACTGTCGTTGAATCAAAAACAAAAACGGCCGTCTTGGGGTTTGATGAACCATTTTGTGTGATTGGTGAGCGCATCAACCCCACAGGGCGCAAAAAGCTTGCTGCGGAATTGGAAGCGGGCGATTATTCCACCGTTGAAAAAGACGCCTTGGCGCAGGTGATGGCGGGTGCAAATATTTTGGATATCAACGCAGGCGTTGTTTACAATTCAAACCCCAACCCAAACGAGACTGAACCCCCCTTGATGACAGCCTTGATCAATCTGGTTCAGGGTTTGACGGACGTGCCCCTGTGTATCGACAGTTCCGTACCAGAAGCTTTGGAAGCAGGTTTGCAAGCGGCCGAGGGCCGTCCATTGCTGAACTCTGTCACAGGTGAGGAAGAGCGTTTGGAATTCGTTCTTCCCTTGGTCAAAAAATACAATGTTCCTGTGGTTGCAATCTCAAACGACGACACGGGTATTTCCGAGGACCCAGAGGTGCGTTTCGCAGTTGCCAAGAAAATCGTAGAACGCGCGGCCGATTTCGGCATTCCGGCCCATGACATCGTGGTTGACCCATTGGTGATGCCAATCGGTGCGATGGCGACAGCGGGCAATCAGGTATTCGCATTGGTGCGCAAACTGCGCGAGGAATTGGGCGTGAACACAACATGTGGCGCATCAAACATTTCCTTTGGTCTGCCAAACCGTCACGGCATCAACAACGCATTCCTGCCAATGGCAATGGGCGCAGGTATGACCTCGGCGATTATGAACCCTGTCGCCCTGCCCGTCACACAGAAAAAGATCGCCGAGAAAAAGGCAGAAGTTGAGGCCGCTGGCATCATCCTGCCTGCAGAAATGGATGACGAGGCGTTCGTTCAGATGTTTGGTCTTGGCTCAACCAAACCACGCGCAGGCAAAGAGATGGAAGCCATTCGCGCGGCCAACCTGTTGACGGACAATGATGCCCACGGCGGCGCATGGATTGCATTCAATAAACCCGCAGGATCGGGGGATGCAGCTGCAGGTGGCCGCGGTGGTCGTCGCGGTGGACGTCGTCGGGGTTGATCCTTAGAACAGGTTGTGCCAAGCGGTTGAACCCGCTTGGCACACGCTTATTATGCTGTTTGTAAATCGATTTTACTTCATTGCAGCGGTCCTGGGTATGCTGGTCCCTTGGGCGTTTTTCGCAGACTATTTCTATTCCAATGGGTTTGCCCCAATGGCGTTTTTGGGCGCGCTGTTCGTAAACGGCGCAGCGGGCAGATTTAGTGCCGATTTATTAATTTCAATTTTGGTATTTTGGGTTTGGGCAACGCGTGATGCGCGACGTCACGGTGTAAAATACTATTGGTTCATTTACCCTGCCGGATGTTTTGTCGGACTATCCCTTGCCTTGCCGCTGTATCTCTATCTGCGTGAGGTGCACATGGACACAAGCCCAATACCCGCAAATCCCTAGATCGCGAGGCGCCTTCCTCGCCCACAAGGTCGTCAGTTAGTAAACACCAACGATTTGTAAGATGTCTTATAGATTGGTTTCATCTGATCAATTTTTGGGTGTTCTGCCAATTCTAGAGTTCGCTCAAACAGCATATCGATTCCAGAGTGCGCGCGTTCTGGCAGATCAAGCGCTGGAACAGGGGATCCTATAGTCACGTCAAAGCGATATTTTGATTTATTCAGCGTTTCATGAAACAGAGTGATATCACGAAGTGTTGGGTGAATTGCGTCAAACGCATAAAATAGGAAAGAGTTTCGTGCGCTTAAGTGAATGGGAATGACGGGCAAATCGAATTTACGCGCAATCATTGCAGCAGACGCCATCCATTGCCGTTCATACAATTGAAGGCCGCGACGTTTCGCAAGGCGCCCTGAAGGAAAGATTACACCCAAGCGGCCCATGCGCACCGCACGTTGCGTATCCATCATCGTTTGGCGCGTTTTTGCGTGGCTGCGCTTTTCTTTGCGCCATTCGACGGGCACGATAACCTCGGACATTTGAGGCAGCACACGTAAAATATCACGATTGGCAAAGTAATAAGTATCTTGGCGTATCTGCCGCAAAACATGATGCAGAATGATGCCGTCCGCAATTCCCGTGGGATGCGTTGCCACGATCAAGGCGGCACCGCTCCGGGGAACGTGGTTTAGACCATTAACATGTACGCACTTGGCCAAACGCTCCGCCAGGGCATCCATGATATCAGAGGCGCAAAGTGGCGATAGCTCTTTCGCAATTTTTACAGTTTGTTTGTATCCAAGCACGGCTTCCAAGATTGGTTTGCACATGCGCCCCACAATGGAACGACGATACAACCAAGGCGCACGCTCTGCA
>CAXACF010000147.1:0-5287 GCA_963967125.1 uncultured Rhodobacterales bacterium
TTGGTGACGATCCATGGGCTGATGGATGTGGCGGTCGCCTTGGCCTGAAACGGACCCAATGGCTGGTATTCCCAAGCCTGAATATCGCGTGCAGACCAATCATTTAACAACACGTAACCAAAGATTAGATCATCCGCTTCTTGGACCGTGATGGGTCCGTCAGATGGCAGGCCAACCACAGCGCCCAGTTCCAATTCAAAATCAAAACGACGGCATGGCGCGAATTCGGGTTGCGCGGCATCGGGCGCCTTTAATTGACCCCATGGACGGCGAATGTCAGTTCCACTGACCACAACCGAGGAGGCGCGACCATTGTAGCCAATCGGAATATGCAGCCAATTTGGTGGCAGCGCGTTTTCGGCACCGCGGAACATGGTACCGACGTTGGTTGCGTGATGACGCCCTGCGTAGAAATCGGTGTACTCACTGACCAAGAATGGCAAATGCATGGTCGCTTCAGATTGCGGCGTTAGCATATCAATGGCCCGCCCCTGATGGGCGCTGGCATTTTTAAGGAGTGCTGTGATCTGTTTGCGCAGTTTTTTCCACGCCTCTGGTCCCAATTCCATGACTTCGTTCCAAAAGGGAACGTCAAAAACAGGCCCTTCGTCGAGCTTGATCATATCTGCTTCTTCCGCGGCCTGCAGATCAAGGATCATATCCCCAATCGCAACACCACAGCGCGGATCTGTATCAGCCGTAGAAAACACACCATAGGGAAGGTTGTTTAGTGGGAAAGGTGATTGGGGATCGTTTGCGGAGGCGACCCAACTGGTTAATAGTCTCATGGTGTATCTCTTTCTTGGCAGGATCTGCTTGAATTACTTGGTTCCGGGGGTGCCATCAAATTTCTTTTCGATATCAACCCAACAATCAATGTAATCGTCCTGAAGTGGCGCCTCTTTAGCGGCATAGGCCGTCAAATGCTGAGGAAAGCGCGTTTCGAACATGAAGGACATCGTGTTGTCCAATTTCTGTGCCTGTAAATCCGCGTTGGATGCACCTTCAAATGCATTCTTATCGGGGCCGTGGGGCAGCATCATGTTATGCAGGCTCATACCACCTGGAACAAAACCTTTTGGCTTTGCATCATACTGGCCGTAAATATTGCCCATCAATTCGGACATGATGTTTTTGTGATACCATGGCGGGCGGAATGTATTTTCCGCAACCATCCAACGTTCACGGAACAAAACAAAATCGATATTGCCCGTGCCTTCAACACCCGATGGGGCGGTTAGTACCGTAAAGATGGATGGATCGGGATGGTCAAATAGCACCGCACCAACGGGGCAGTATGTGCGCAAATCATATTTGCAGGGTGCGTAATTGCCATGCCACGCAACAACATCCAACGGGCTATGGCCGATATGCGTTTCATGGAATTGGCCGCACCATTTAATGACAACACGACTGGGAACTTCGCGATCTTCAAATGCGGCGACAGGGGATTTGAAATCGCGCCGATTGGCCAAACAGTTTGCGCCGATAGGGCCACGTCCAGGCAGGGCAAATTTTTGGCCATAGTTTTCGCATACAAATCCGCGCGCGGGCCCCTCTAACACCTCAACACGGTACAACATGCCGCGTGGGATGATTGCGATTTCTTTAGGTTCTAGGTCAATGATCCCCAGTTCTGTACAAAATCTTAGGCGCCCTTCTTGGGGGACAATCAATAGTTCACTGTCCGCGGAATAGAAATATTCGTCCACCATTGAGGCCGTTACCAAATATATATGGCTTGCCATGCCGACCTGAGTATTCACATCACCTGCGGTGGTCATGGTGCGCATCCCAGTTAGCCACGTTAGGCGTTCGGATGCATGCGGCACAGGATCCCAACGATATTGGCCCAGCGATACAACATCTGGGTCGATATGCGGTGCGGATTTCCAATATGGCAGATCAATTTTTTCATACCGATGTGAATGTTTCACAGAGGGACGAATGCGGTAACACCATGTGCGTTCATTTTGATGGCTGGGTGCTGTGAACGCTGTTCCAGAAAGTTGTTCGCCATATAGCCCATAGTTACATTTTTGCGGGCTGTTTTGACCCTGCGGGAGCGCGCCTGGCAAAGCTTCGGTCTCAAAGTCATTTCCGAAACCGGGCATGTATCCTTCGGTGATCCCATCATGTGACGGGGCTTGGACAAAGCTATGTGGAAACGTGGGGCGATTCATTTTGATGCTCCTCTACCGCGTGAATTGAAAATTTGGTAATAGTTGAAAATGTAACTAACAACCCCTTATATTGAAAAAATGACACAGAAAGACGACTTCGATTTACGCGAATTTTTGCCCTATCTTTTGAACCAAGCAGCTGAGATCAGCAGCCAATCGTTTCAGCGGATATATAAGGGGCGATATGGCATGTTGCGCACTGAATGGCGGGTGTTGTTTCATCTGGCAATCTATGAGCGGATGACGGCCAAAGACATCTGTGAAAAGGCGATCATGCACAAAACCAAGGTCAGCCGTGCGGTGCAGAGATTAGAGCAGAGGCGGTATTTGCAACGTAAACCAGATGAAAAAGATCGTCGTCACGAATGGCTGACGCTTACGTCGCAGGGACGCGCGGTTTACGAAGATTTACGCGCCCACGCACAGCAACACGACCAAGTGTTGATGCAAAAACTAAGTATTGAGGAAATCACGGTCCTGCGCCGCGCCTTAAACGCGCTTAGCCAGCCCTAGAATTTCGCAGTCACGTTTGGCAAATCAAGTGTTTTAACCAATTCACGCAGTTCTTGGCGCGCTGCGATGTTGGAAATGTTCAACTGTTTGACGCCAACATCCTTTAGATCCAGCAGGGTCAGACCACGCGGGAACAATTCACGGAAAATGACACGTTCATTAAATCCTGGTCCAACGCGAAATCCAATCCGCTTGGCCAGTTTATCCAATGCCCGCTCCATTTTCAGCTTATTCACCATTTGTTGCGCACCTACGCGGTTGCGCACCACGATCCAGTCGATGGGTTTCAGGCCGGCTTGGGCGCGTAATTGACGGGCGTGCCACACCATTTCGGAATAAACGGATGGTCCCTCAATCTTTTCGCCATCTGAACTGACGTGGGCTAACAGATCAAAATCGACAAAACTGTCGTTCAGCGGCGTGATCAAAGTGTCTGCCAAGGAATGCGCAACTTGGCTAAGGCGGGTGTGCGAACCTGGGCAATCGATAAGAATAAAATCGCTATTTGGTTCGGCCTTGGCCACAGCGGCAGATAGGCGGTGGTCATAAATATTTTCACCGTCTGGAATTTTCGATTTTTCGATGTCAGGTAATGGGAAATACGTGGGCGAGGGTAGATCCATTCCCGTTTCGGCAAGGTGTTTTTGTCGATTAAGCAGGTAGCGTGCAAAGCTCTGCTGACGCAGATCCAAATCAATCGCACCAACGCGGTGTCCCATACGTGCCAATGCTGTGGCAATATGCATCGTGACCGTAGATTTACCCGCGCCACCTTTCTCGTTTCCCACCACAATTATATGGGCCATTTCCGCATCCCCTAACGTTTACCTGTTTCTATATCCAAAGGATTTACAAAGCAAAAGTCTATATCCCCACACTGGCGTTAATTCTGATCCAACATGTTTGGCGTGTCTGATTTAATTTCTTCGAAATCAAAGTTATCCAAACGACGCGCGCGTTTGCCCGCCTTATCCGCGCTGATTTTGATTTCGGTTATATCTTTGGCGGCTTGGGCAAAATGACGATCCAGGTTTTCAACGCGTGTACCCAACCGATCCACATCTTGATACAGCAACCCTAATTCCCGACGAATGGCGCCCGCCTGTTCCCGCATGCGCGCATCTTTTAAGATGGCGCGCATTGTGTTCAAAGTCGCCATGCAAGTGGTGGGTGAGACAATCCAAACACGGGCAGAGAACCCTTCGCGCACCAATTCCGAAAAATTGGCGTGCAATTCTGCGTAAACCGCCTCGGACGGCAGGAACATCAACGCGCCATCTGCGGTTTCACCCTCAATGATATATTTTTCTGAAATATCTTTGATGTGTTTTTTCACCGCTGTGCGAACTGACGGGCCGCTTCGTTCAATTCCCAATCGGTGGTCGCATTGCGCAGCGCTTCATAGGGTTCCAACGGGAATTTACTGTCAATCACAATGGGACCCGGTGGATTTGGCAGGTGGATCAAACAGTCCGCGCGTCGCCCGTTGGAAAGCGTGGCCTGCAACGTGTAACTGTCCGAAGGCAACGCCTTGGACACAATGTCGTTCAATTGAATTTCGCCAAAGGCGCCGCGGGTTTGTTTGTTCGACAAAATATCTTGAAGCGATAAAACATCGCCCGAAAGTTTCGTGATGTTTTCTTGCGCCTTATCAATCGCAGTCAGACGTTGTTGCAATTCACCCAATGAATGGGCCGTTCGACGGGCGGATCCTTGCAAATTTTCGTTCATTTGCAGTTGCACATCGGCCAATCGTTTTTCCATCAATTGCAACATGCTGGTTTGCTGTTTTGCCTGCGCCTCTGACACGTGATGCAGACCGCCTGCCAACCTCTCTTGGCCTTCGCCAAGTGCCTGAACGCGCTGTCCCAAGGCATTCATCTGATAGCTCAGCGGTTCAGCCGCCTTGGTCAGGCGTGAAACCGCACGCAGCGATAGCAACAAGAGCAACAAAACAATCAGCCCCGCGCCAATGATCAGTTGTGTGGTTGGGTCATTGAAATCAAGGGGCATTAAGTTCGTCCAAATAGGCGTTCAATATCGCTAAGTTTGAGTTCCACATAGGTGGGGCGGCCGTGGTTGCATTGGCCTGAATGGGGTGTCGCCTCCATCTCGCGTAATAGGGCGTTCATTTCTTCGGCGCGCATGCGTCGGCCTGATCGGATTGATCCGTGGCAGGCCATGCGGGACAAAATCGCCTCGATCCGTTCTTGGATCAATTGGCTGCTGCCCCAGTCCGAGATTTCGTCCAATAGGTCCAATATCAAATCCTTGGCATTGACTTCGCCCAAAATCGCAGGGGTTTCACGCACGGCAATCGCCCCGTTTCCAAAGGATTCGATGCCAAGCCCAAAACGGCCAAATTCATCTGCCAATTCCAACAACATCGCGCAATCCCCACTGGAAAGTTCGATGATTTCGGGAATTAGCAATGCCTGTGCTGCAACACCACGTTCAGCCATTTGGTGTTTCAAACGTTCGTACACCAACCGTTCATGCGCGGCGTGTTGATCGACAATGACAATGCCGTCCTGTGTTTGCGCGATGATATAGTTTTCATGAACCTGCCCACGTGCCGCACCCAGAGGGTG
>CAXACF010000148.1:0-5265 GCA_963967125.1 uncultured Rhodobacterales bacterium
TTTGCCTTTGTCAAAAAATGCGGAAATTTCCGTTGAAATTGATCCGTCCGAAATAGATACGGATCGTGTCGCCACATTGGCAGAAATTGGTATGACGCGCGCGTCAATTGGCATTCAGGATTTTGACCCTGACATTCAGACCGCTATTGGCCGTTTGCAAGGATTTGACACAACAAAACGCGCCGTCGATTTGTTAAGATCTGCCGGCGTCCATTCCCTTAACGCTGATCTGGTCTATGGTTTGCCGATGCAAACGGCCGATCGATTTGCTGAAACACTGCAAAAACTCTTATCACTTTCCCCTGATAGAATTGCATTATTTGGGTATGCGCATGTTCCATGGATGGCCCGTCGCCAGAAAATGATTGATCAAACCACCCTTCCAAACCCCAAAGCGCGTTTGCGCCTATTTCAAATGGCGCAACATATTTTCAACGCGGATGGGTATCACTCGATTGGCATTGATCATTTTGCTCTTCCCAATGACTCTATGACATTGGCGTCGCAGACAGGAACGCTTTTTCGGAATTTTCAGGGGTATACAACTGACCCGTCAAAGGTTCTGATCGGGGTGGGCGCATCGGCAATATCCAAATTTCCACAAGGCTACGCCCAAAATGCGCCGGGAACCGCAGAATATAGCAAATTAATAGATACAGGCGATCTGACTACGGTTCGGGGACACGCTTTGATGGACCATGACAGATTAAACTCTGACATCATCGCCGCATTGTTATGTCAGTTTCAGGTCAGCATTTCAGATATTTGCGATAGCCACGACATACACCCAACCGCGTTGATTAATCGGTTTGAACGGGTAAACGCGCGCTTTGAAAACCTTCTGAATGTGAGCGAAGAAGGGCTTATCATTCCACACGAAGCACGGCCATTGACCCGCATGATCGCGCGTGAATTTGACACCTATTCCTTATCAGACACGGGTCACAGTTGCGCGATCTAAATCATTGCAGCATCAACCAAGGCCTTGGTGTATTCCGTCAAAGGGTTCGTAAAGATTTGTTCCGCATCCCCTTCCTCAATGATGTCCCCACGTTTCATCACCATAACGCGGTGGGACATGGCGCGCACAACCTTTAGATCATGACTGATAAAGATATAGGCCAAACCATACCTGCGCTGCAAATTGCGCAACAAATCGACAATTTGAACCTGTACCGTCATATCCAAAGCCGAGGTGGGTTCATCCAAAATAACAAGTTTGGGGCGCAGCACCATCGCACGCGCGATTGCGATGCGCTGCCGCTGCCCACCCGAAAATTCGTGTGGATAGCGATGCATCATGGCGGGGTCTAGGCCCACCTCAACCATAATATCGCGCACCTTTTGATCGATTGCAGTATCATCCCCGATACGATGTACCCTTAAACCCTCGGCAATCACCTGCGCACAGGTCATACGAGGAGACAACGAGCCATAGGGGTCCTGAAAAACAATCTGCATATCTTGGCGTAAATTTCGCAACTCGCACTTCGAAAGTTTTGCCAACAAGCGCCCATCGAATTCGGCCTGACCCTCAAACGAAATCAAACGCATCAGCGCCATCGCAATCGTCGATTTTCCCGAACCGCTTTCACCAACAATCCCAAGAGTTTCGCCTGCACGTAATTCAAAGTTTGCCTCGTTCACGGCCTTTACATGGCCGACCGTACGGCGCAACAATCCCCGCTGAATTGGAAACCAAATACGCATTTTATCAGCCCGCGCGACGACAGGTGCGTCCGCATCAATTGCATCAGGTGCCCCAATGGCATGTGCGGACAATAGTTTTTGTGTATACGGGTGCTGTGGCGACGTGAACACCTTTTCAACGGTGTCATGTTCCACAATATCCCCATCTTTCATCACATAAACACGATCTGCGATTTTACGCACCACCGCCAAATCATGGGTGATGAACAACATGGCCATGTTTTCTTTTTCTTTCAGGTCATTCAGCAAATCCAATATTTGCGCCTGAATTGTCACATCTAGGGCCGTTGTCGGTTCATCCGCGATCAGCAGTTTTGGACCATTTGCCAATGCCATCGCGATCATCACACGCTGCCGTTGTCCACCAGAAAGTTGGTGTGGATAATCAGACAGGCGTGTTTCTGCGTCCTGAATGCCAACACGTTCCAGCAATTGCAAAATCCTCGCACGCGCGGCGGTACCTGTGACACCCTGATGAAGTTCCAATGACTCGCGCAACTGTTTTTCAATTGTGTGTAGCGGGTTAAGCGAGGTCATCGGTTCCTGGAAGATGAAGCTAACCTCATTACCACGCAACTGGCGCAAGGCCCCTTCGTCGTGATCCGAAATATCCTGACCGTTATAGTGTGTTCTGCCAGAAATCTGTGCGCTACGTCCCAACAGTTTCATCGAACTTAACGCAGTTACGGATTTTCCAGAGCCGCTTTCCCCAACCAAGGCGACAACCTCACCTGGGTTGATATGATAACTGACCCCATTCACAACGGTCAGTGAACGACCCTCTTGGGTAAAGGCGATGCTTAGGTTTGCAACAGAAAGAACAGGCGTCATTTGAATGTCTTTCTTGGATCAAAGGCATCACGCACGCCTTCGAAAATAAAGACCAACAAGGCAAGCATGATTGCAAAGGTAAAGAAGGCGGTGAACCCCAACCACGGTGCCTGAAGGTTTTGTTTGGCTTGCAATGTTAATTCACCCAGTGACGGCGCAGTTGTCGGCAGGCCAAAGCCCAAGAAATCCAAACTGGCCAAACCTGCAATGGTTCCCGTCACAATAAACGGCAGCATCGTCAACGTGGCAACCATGGCATTCGGCAGCATATGACGGAACATAATTGTCCAATCGCTGACCCCCAATGCACGGGCAGCGCGGACGTATTCTAGGTTCCGTGCACGCAAAAACTCTGCACGGACCACCCCAACAAGGCCCGTCCAACCAAACAGGATCATTAAAAAGACCAAGAGCCAAAAGCTTCGCCCCAAAATTGCAAACATAATGATGATCACATATAGGGATGGAACGGCGGCCCAAATTTCGATCACGCGCTGTAGGATCAAATCAGTCAAACCACCAAAAAACCCCTGAATTGCGCCCATGATGATTCCAATGATACTGGATAAAGTCGTGACCAAAATTGTGAACAATATGGATAAACGGAACCCATAGATAACACGCGCCAAAACGTCCCGTTTGGTATCGTCTGTCCCCAATAAGTTTTGAGAATTTGGAGGCAGTGGTGCAGCACCGGGGCGATCAACCGGCGTATTATAGGAATATGGGATCAGCGGCCACATTAACCAACCCTGTTCAAAATCAGCACCTGAATATAAACCTGCGGAAATTTCGTCCATTATCTCGTACGGGATATCGAAACAATCGATTGCGCCACCTGATTTGATTAAGCACTGAACCTCGGGGTCGCGATAAACCGCCTCGGTTTTGAAATCCCCGCCAAAGCGTGTTTCGGGATAAAAATTGAAGATTGGCGTAAAATACTCGCCCCGATACTTCACCAAAATAGGTTTATCATTGGCAATAAATTCTGCGCAAAGGGACATCGCAAACAAGACACCGAAAATAATCAATGACCAAAATGCACGTCCATTGGCACGGAAATTTTTCCATCGGCGTTGGTTTAGCGGCGATAGTTTCATCATCCCTCACGCCCTTCAAAATCGATACGAGGATCCACAAAAACATACATCAAATCCGATAGTATCCCGATCACAAGGCCCATAAGCCCAAAGATGAACAATGTGCCAAAAATCACAGGATAGTCGCGGGCGACCGCCGCCTCAAATCCAAGACGCCCTAAGCCATCCAAAGAAAAGATGGTTTCAATAATCAAACTTGCCCCAAAGAACACGCCAACAAAAACTGCTGGGAACCCAGCAATCACAATCAACATCGCATTTCGGAAAATATGACCATAAAGGACACGCGATTCACTTAATCCCTTGGCCTTAGCGGTCATCACATATTGCTTTTGAATTTCGTCCAAAAAGCTGTTTTTCGTCAAAAGCGTAAGCGTTGCAAACCCAGATATCGTCGAGGCAATAACGGGTAATGCGATATGCCAGAAGTAATCCGCAATTTTACCCAACAGTGACAATTCAGCAAAGTTATCCGAATATAACCCCCGCAGTGGAAAGATTTGATAATACGATCCACCTGCGAACAGGACCAACAGGATGATTGCGAACAAGAACCCTGGGATAGCATAGGCCATAATAATTATACCACTGGTCCATGTATCGAACCGCGTTCCATCGTTCACAGCCTTTCGAATACCCAACGGGATCGACACCAAATAGGCAATTAGCGTCGACCACAGCCCCAATGAAATGGAAACGGGCATTTTTTCCAGAACCAAGTCAATCACACTGATCGAGCGGAAATAACTTTCTCCAAAATCAAGCCGGATGTAACTCCACATCATATCAAGGAACCGTTTAAACGGCGGTTTATCGAAACCGAACTCTTTCTCTAGTTCCGCTATGAACTCGGGTGGAAGCCCACGCGCACCTACATAATCCGTGTTCCCCGAACTATTGGCAGCGGTTTCAGAACCGCCGCCCGATATTGCTTCGAACACGTCTCCTTCGCCTTCTAAATTGGCAAGGATCTGTTCAATTGGCCCACCAGGGACAAACTGAACCAAGGCAAAGTTGATTACCATGATCCCTAGAAGTGTAGGAATAACCAGCAAAAGCCGGCGAAGGATGTAGGCGCCCATCGCTTACCTCAAAACGCCTTTGGCCTTCAGGTCTGCGGCTTTTTCGGCATTGTACCACCAGAAATCAAGATTTCCCAATGCGAACGGTGGCAATGTTTCTGGGTGTTCGTACATGTTCCAATAGGCCACACGATATGTGTTGTTGAACCACTGAGGCACCCAGAAGTAATAAGCACGTAAAGTACGATCCAAGGCCTTAACTGAGGTCGCCAAGTCCGCCTTATTTTCGGCATTTACCACATGCTCAATCAGTGCATCAACGGCCTCTGATTTTAGCCCCATCGAGTTGAACACAGACTGATCCGCGGTTTCCGATCCAAAATATTGCTTCAGTCCTGATGAGGGTTCCAGCGACATTGGAAACTGATCAACCATCATATCGAAATCATAATTACGCGACCGATCGGTCATCTGCGCCGGATCAATGCGTGAATATATTGCATCTATTCCAGCCGCTTTAAGGTTATCGATAAATGGCAGGTGTACGCGGTCGAATGTGGGGCTATCCTCGATGATTTCGATTGTCAGCGTTTCGCCAG
>CAXACF010000149.1:0-5246 GCA_963967125.1 uncultured Rhodobacterales bacterium
CACTTCGGTACGGATCATGCCATGCGTTGTATCACGCAACTCATTTATATGTGCCGCTTCAATCGGTTTGGTAAAACTGGGCCATCCACATCCGCTCTCATACTTGTCAGAAGATGCAAACAGGGGTTCGCCAGAGACAATATCAACATAAATTCCAGGCTCTTTGTTATAAAGCAGCTTGCCTGTCCCGGGCCGCTCGGTCCCACTTTCTTGGGTTACCCAAAATTCCTCATCGTTTAACCGCGCGATGGCATCTGGATCTTTGAAATAGCCTGCACTCATGGTGATCTCCTCTTCGCTTACGCCATAAGGTAAGTGAATTTCACCCAGCATCAAGAACCGATCACCAACCTGTTACGGGAAGGTGGGCGGGGCGATGTGCCCTGCACGAGCGTCGCGCGCCTGAGCGCTCGCGCACCGACGTAATACCGACACGATACCGACGTTTTACAGACCGCAAAATTCGTCCCTAGAATAGCCTTGCAAAAATAATAGGGCAGTCAAATCGCCGTGGTTCACACGGACATCACATTCCGCCTGAACCGCAGGTTTAGCATGCAATGCCACACCTGTTCCCGCACGCCCCAACATGCCTAAATCATTGGCACCATCCCCAACGGCGATCACATCGTTCTCTGATAACCCTAGCCTTGCAGTAATCTTTTCCAACTGCTCTACTTTGGCCTCTCTACCCAATATGGGACGCGCGACTTTACCGCTTAACTTATCCCCATCCACCAAGAGTGTGTTGGCGTGATGCTCATCAAATCCAAGGGTCTCTGCAACCTTCTGCGTAAAGGCCGTAAATCCGCCAGACACCAACGCGGCATAGGCCCCATCTGTCTTCATGGTCGCGATCAATGTGCGTCCACCAGGCATGAATTTTATGCGTTCTTTCAGAACCTTATCAATGATACTCGCAGACTGATCCGCCAACAGCGCAACACGCTCATCCAGTGCCGCTTCAAAATCTAATTCGCCATTCATGGCCCGCGCTGTGATCTCTTTTACACGATCCCCAACACCCACTTCATCGGCCAATTCATCGATACATTCTTGTTGGATCATGGTGCTGTCCATATCCGCCAACAGCATCTTTTTGCGCCGCGCAGATGCAGGTTGGACAACCATATCAATGCCCATGTTCTGAAACTCTTGCCACACCTGCCACTGATTGCTTGGGACGGTTTCAATCGGAAACTCGGCGGCCTCTGCATGCGACAACCAAACCGCATCGCCCCCACCCCATGCATGGCGCAAGGAATCCAACACCGTCATATTCAATCGTTCTTGGTTTGGCGCACCGATAAGCGTGACCTGATACATGATTTCTGTTTCCTATAAGGGACATATGCGTCGCAAAATTATTCTTGAATGTCGCTATATAGACCTTTTTGTGCTTGTGAAACCAAATTTCTCTCTCTATTTCGGTTCGTGGGACACCCCTCCCCAACGAGGGGCGCATATCTGAAAGGGTAGCATTGATGGCTATGAATATACCGGCTGCGCGGCCGTTGAACGCGCGTTTTTCTTCTGGTCCATGTACCAAAATCCCCACGTTTTCTTTGGATAAATTGGCAGATGCCCCATTGGGCCGCTCGCATCGTGCGGCTGTGGGCAAGGCCAAGCTCAAGGAAGCAATCGAAAAAACACGAGAGATTCTGAACATCCCCGCCGACTATCGTATCGGGATTGTTCCTGCGTCTGATACTGGCGCGGTTGAAATGGCGATGTGGTCCATGTTGGGCGCACGTCCTGTGACCATGGTCGCCTGGGAAAGCTTTGGCGCTGGCTGGGTCACAGATGTTGTCAAACAACTGAAACTTGAAGCAGATGTGCGCACCGCCGAGTACGGCGAAATCGTTGATATGGCCGCGGTCGATTACAACACGGACGTTGTATTCACATGGAACGGCACCACATCTGGCGTGCGTATGCCCAATGGGGATGCGATCCCCGCAGATCGTCAGGGGCTAACAATTTGTGATGCCACTTCAGCGGCCTTCGCAATGGATTTGCCATGGGACAAATTGGATGTCACCACATTCAGCTGGCAAAAGGTGCTGGGTGGTGAAGCGGCGCATGGTATGTTGATCCTGTCACCACGTGCGGTCGAACGATTAGAGACATATACACCTGCCTGGCCGCTGCCAAAAATCTTCCGCCTAACGAAAGGCGGCAAGCTGATCGAAGGTATTTTCGTTGGCGAAACAATTAATACGCCATCCATGTTGGCGGTTGAGGATTACATCGCAGCATTGGATTGGGCCGCGGATGTTGGTGGGCTTAACGGCTTGATTGCGCGCGCAACGGCCAATGCTCAGGCGATTTGGGATTTCTGCGAAACACGCAATTGGATTGATAATTTGGCGATTGATCCCGCCACACGTTCAAACACCTCTGTGTGTTTGAAGTTTACAGATGATCGCATTCAAGACGGCGCAAAATTCGCCAAAGCGGTTGCCAAGCGGTTGGAAGCCGAAAACGTTGCCTATGACATCGGCGCCTATCGTGATGCCCCTGCGGGATTGCGTGTGTGGTGTGGTGGCACAGTCGAAACATCGGACATCGTCGCGATGCTTCCATGGTTAGAATGGGCCTTCGAACAAGAAATCGCAGCGCAGTAACCTACTGACTAAATTGAATAATCAGCATCCTCAAAAAAGGGGGTGCGCATACCAATTCCATAGAATGAGAATAATCATGGCACCTAAAGTACTTGTATCTGACAAACTAAGCGAAACAGCTGTCCAAATCTTTCGGGATCGCGGGATCGACGTGGATTTCATGCCTGATCTGGGCAAAGACAAAGAAAAACTAGCCGAGGTTATTGGACAATATGACGGCCTTGCCATCAGGTCCGCAACCAAAGTGACACCCAAAATTTTAAAACATGCCACCAATCTAAAGGTAGTTGGCCGCGCGGGCATTGGAACGGATAATGTCGACAAAGAGGCCGCGTCAAAACAGGGTGTCATCGTCATGAACACCCCCTTTGGTAACATGATCACGACGGCCGAACATGCGATTGCAATGATGTTTGCCGTTGCACGCCAAATTCCCGAAGCCTCTGAGTCCACGCATGCGGGAAAGTGGGAAAAATCCAAATTCATGGGCGTTGAACTGACGGGCAAAACACTTGGCGTGATTGGCGCAGGGAACATTGGCGGGATTGTTTGCGACCGTGCACGCGGCCTAAAAATGAAGGTCATGGCATTTGACCCCTTCCTTGGCGAAGAAAAGGCCAAGCAAATGGGCGTTCAAAAAGTAGAGCTGGACGAATTGCTAGCAGCTGCTGATTTCATCACGTTGCATGTTCCATTCACAGAAACCACCAAAAACATTCTAAGCCGTGAGAATTTGGCCAAAACCAAAAAGGGCGTTCGCATCGTCAACTGTGCGCGCGGCGGTTTGGTTGACGAAGTTGCACTGGCTGAGTTGCTGCAATCTGGACATGTTGCAGGCGCTGCGTTTGACGTGTTTTCGGTTGAACCTGCCACTGAAAACCCACTGTTCAATCTGCCAAACGTTGTCTGTACCCCGCATTTGGGTGCTGCAACGACAGAGGCCCAAGAAAACGTGGCGCTGCAAGTCGCGGATCAGATGTCAAACTATCTGTTGTCAGGGGCCGTTGAAAACGCACTGAACATGCCATCCATGACCGCGGAAGAGGCCAAAATCATGGGTCCGTGGGTCAAATTGGCGGATCACTTGGGCAACTTCGTGGGCCAAATGACCGATGAACCAATCACAGCGATCAATATACTATACGACGGTTCTGTTGCCGAAATGAACTTGGATGCCCTGAATTGTTCTGTTGTTGCGGGTATCATGAAAAAGGCCAATCCAGATGTGAACATGGTGTCCGCACCTGTAATCGCCAAGGAACGTGGAATTAAAATCAGCACCACGAACCAAGATAAATCAGGTGTATTTGCAGGGTATATCAAGGTCACAGTCGTCACAGCAGAACGCGAACGTTCGATCGGCGGCACGGTGTTTAGTGATGGAAAACCACGTTTCATTCAGATCAAAGGTATTAACATCGACGCGGAAGTCGGCGCAAACATGCTTTATACAACAAACGAAGACGTCCCAGGTATCATCGGTACGTTGGGTCAAACATTGGGTCAGAACGGTGTGAATATCGCCAACTTTACCCTTGGCCGCGCAGATGCAGGTGGCGAAGCGATTGCGCTGCTTTATGTGGACGAACCCATCCAAGCCAATGTCCTAAAGGACCTAGAGGCGACAGGTTTGTTTAAACAAGTGAAGCCACTGCAATTCGACGTTGCATAATTGAATTATTGGGCCGGTTCGCCGGCCCATTTTTTTTCAAGGATAGAGTGCAACATCGTTGTGTGCTGCGCACAATTCGACAGCACCACCAAATCGCTGATCGCACGACCATCGACGTTTGTCAGATCTGATCGTCCCATCATGTTTGCAGGCGCATCAATCGCCATATGCAGGGCATCCACAACGTCCAAACCAATGGCGTTTACCAATCGGGCAACCCCCTCTGCCTGAGTAATATGTGCACCTGCCAAGGATCCTTCTGAATTGATCAATTGGCCCTCTGTAAAACGCACGGTCATATCATAAAGATCAAACTGGTCTGGCCCGCCAATCGTCGGCATCGAGTCTGAAACCAAGAAAATTCGATCAGGATGCGCATGTGCCCGCAGCGCAAGTTTGATCATTTCGTCCTGAACGTGGATCCCATCGCAAATGATACCACAGGCAAGACCTGCGTTCATAATCGCAACAACAGGGCCTGGATCACGATTGATCAACGGCGGCATCGCGTTCATCAAATGTGTCGCGCAACTGGCGCCCGCATCAATTGCCGCCCATGTTTGCGCATTGCTGGCAACTGTATGTCCGATTGAAACAATGACACCTAATTTTGCAATGCGATGAACAGTTTCGGGATCCACCACCTCGGGGGCAAGCGTTAATTTCGTGGTGATATTCGCGTCCCGTAAACGGCACAATGTTGCAAACGTGCGTTCATCAAATGGACGAATTAATTCCGATGAATGCGTTCCCCGACGCCCATGCGAAATATGTGGCCCCTCAATATGTAGGCCCAAGACATGATCCGTTTGACCATGTGAAATGACGGCGTTCGCCGCCCCATCTATGACATCTGGCGCATCCGTGATGACGGTCGGTAGAATCCCAATCGTTCCGTATCGGGCATGGGTATCACGGATATGGTCAATCGCCTGTGGCGATGGATC
>CAXACF010000150.1:0-5244 GCA_963967125.1 uncultured Rhodobacterales bacterium
TGAATTGGCGTTTGGAATTGGCCCTGCGGGAACGGGGAAAACCTATTTGGCGGTGGCCGTTGCGGTTAGTAAATTCATTTCGGGCGATGTGGATCGGATCATTCTGTCGCGCCCCGCGGTTGAGGCGGGTGAAAAGCTTGGGTATTTGCCAGGGGATATGAAGGATAAAGTCGATCCTTACATGCAGCCCCTTTATGATGCATTGAATGATTTTCTGCCCGGCAAGCAATTGGCCAAGTTGATCGAGGAAAAGCGCATCGAAATCGCGCCCTTGGCGTTCATGCGCGGTCGCACATTGGCAAATGCATTTGTTGTGCTGGATGAGGCGCAGAATGCGACATCCATGCAAATGAAAATGTTTCTAACCCGTTTGGGCGAGGGATCGCGGATGGTGATCACGGGCGATAGATCCCAAGTGGATTTGCCGCGCGGTGTTGTGTCGGGCCTGTCGGACGCCGAACGCCTGTTAAAGGGGATCAAGGGCGTCGGTTTTAACTATTTCACATCCAAAGATGTTGTGCGCCATCCTTTGGTCGCGGCAATCATCGAAGCCTATGACGACGACAGCAAACGCGCATTGATCAAAAACGCCAAACGGTCCCAAGAACAATGAGCGTGGATGTCGTCCTAGAGGATGAACGGTGGAACACACTGGATTTAGAGGGATGTTCGCAAGCGTCCTTTGACGCCGTTATGTCCCACTTTAGTCTGACAGATGCGGGATTTGAATGCTGTGTTTTGGGGTGTGATGACGCAAAAATCGCTGCACTAAATGGGGATTTTCGCGACAAACCACAGGCCACTAATGTGTTGTCGTGGCCGTCTGAGGAACGCGCCGCGCAAGAAGAGGGCGCGCACCCTGATTTGCCAGATGCCACCTTTGATCCCGAACTGGGGGATATTGCGATTGCCTATGACACCTGCCTGCGCGAAGCCGATGCTGGTAAAATCGCACCACAGCACCATGTTACACATTTAATTGTACATGCCGTTTTACATCTATTAGGCTATGACCATATACGTGACCAAGATGCCACATTGATGGAAGGTATCGAAATTGAAATACTTGGCAATATGGGGATCGAAAACCCATATGAACGCTAAGACCGCCAAATTGACGGAAGGAAAAAATGGGCGATATTGACGGGTCCTCGAGTGCAGCGCAAAGCGCGCAGTCAAACGAGACCACACATAACAAACGAACTGGATTTTTTGGGCGTCTCTTTTCCTCAAAATCCACCGATGGCGACGAAGTAACAAGCGCGCCACAATCCCACAGCAGTGCGCCGAAATTGGGCCTTGCCAACCTCCGTCGTTTGCGCGTCGAGGATGTGGCCATCCCCAAGGCGGAAATTATCGCCGTTCCGGACACAATGACCAAATCCGAATTGGTTGACACATTCCGCAGCAGTACCATGACGCGCTTGCCCGTCTTTTCAGGCACGTTGGATACGCCTGTAGGTATGGTGCACCTAAAGGATTTCGCACTGTCCCACGGATTTGAAACCGAGGATCATGATTTCAATCTGACACAAACCCTACGCCCTGTTTTGTTTGTGCCCCCCTCAATGCCGCTATCGGTGCTGCTGACCAAGATGCAGACGGAACGTTCGCATATGGCATTGGTGATTGATGAATATGGCGGTGTTGATGGATTGGTCACGATTGAGGACCTGTTGGAACAGGTTGTCGGTGAAATCGAAGACGAACACGACATAGAAGAGGCCGATCTGTGGAGCGAGGAAAAACCAGGGCAGTTCCTGTTGCTTGCGAAAACACCATTGGATGATTTTGCCGAGGAAACGGGCATTGATCTGATCGCCCATGATGACATCGACGCAGAAGAGGTGGACACAGTAGGTGGACTTCTCTTTATGTTGTCGGGTCGGGTGCCTGTGCGTGGCGAGGTTGTGTCCCATCCCAATGGATCTGAATTTGAAATTGTTGATGCAGACCCGCGGCGTGTAAAACGCATCCGTTTACGTTTGGCTTCGGTTGTGAAGGCTGCCGAATAACCATGTTTCAACACGGTTGGGATAGGGCGTTACGCTGGTCGGCGCGATATCCCAAATGGGCTGCGGCTCTTTTGGGTGGCTCTGTTGCACTTGGCCACGCGCCGCTGTCGCTTTGGCCGATCAGCATTGCCTGTCTGATCCTGTTCTTTAGACTGTCGCGCAATGTGGTGTCCCCCATGAAAATTGGGTGGGCCTTCGGGTTTGGATATTTCCTTGTTACGCTGAACTGGATTGTTGAACCCTTCTTAGTTGATTTTCAAACCACGGGGTTCATGGCGCCCTTTGCGCTGATTTTGATGGCGGGGGGATTGGCCCTGTTTTGGGGCGCTGCGGGGTGGTTTGCGCGTGGCTTTGGGCCGCTTGGTTGGGTCTTGGGCCTGACATTGACGGACTATTTGCGCGGTGTTTTGTTCACGGGCTTTCCATGGGGGCTTTTGTCCTACACATTGGCAGAAAGCCCATTTGTTGGTTTCTTTGCATGGGTCGGACCACATGGCGTGACCCTGTTTTTATTGCTGATTTGTGCGCTGTTTGTGCAACGATTTTTTGCTGCTGCGGCAGGGGTCTGCGCGATTATGCTGACCTGCGCCCTGATCCCGCTTCCTGAAATGCAACGTGATGTGGCCGAAACAACGGTGCGCTTGGTCCAACCCAATGCCCCACAAGAGCAGAAATGGGATCCGTTTTACGCCCCCATGTTTTTGGACCGCATGATTGACGCCACTGCCGCGGACCCAAGGGTAGATGTGATCATCTGGCCAGAAAGCGCGATTTACACCGCCCTGAATTATGCAGAACGCCATATTAAGCGCCTGCGCAGCGCGGCGGGCGGGACGGATGTGATATTTGGGATTTTGCGGATCGATGAACGGGATCGACTTTATAATTCAATGGTCCTGTCGCGGGCGGATCAACCGTCTCAGTTGTATGACAAACGCCATCTTGTGCCCTTTGGCGAATACCTCCCGTTTGAAGATTGGTTGGTGCGCAATGGATTTGGATTTGCCCCCGAACTCTTTGGGGTTGGGTTTTCTGCGGGGCAGTTGGCCGACCCCATGATCTTGTCCAATTCCGTTAAAGTCCTGCCGATGATTTGTTATGAAATTATTTTCCCACGCGCGGTATCGGCGGTGCGCCAGGATGCAGATGTGATTGTGCAAATCTCAAATGATGCTTGGTTTGGCGGTTTTTCTGGCCCCGCGCAGCATTTGGAAATCACCCGTCTTCGCGCGATTGAACAGGGTATGCCGATCATCCGCGTCTCAAACCCAGGCGTCAGTGCGGTGATCGATGGACGTGGTGAAATTGTGGATCAAATGCCGCTAAACACATCAGGTCATTTGGATGTGCATGTCCCGCTGATGCACTATCAAACCCCCTATGTGTGGTTTGGGAATTTGGCCTATTGGGTGGCATGGATCGCACTATGTGGTCTTGCTATTCGTCGAAGTGTAATAAAAGATTGACGCGCCCTTCACTTGGGCCTACTTCGATTAAACGTCGTCACAACGGCTTCCTGGCGTGACGATACACATCTAATGGAGCATTTTACATGACAAGAAGCACATATGTATTTACGTCGGAGTCTGTTTCTGAGGGACACCCCGATAAGGTTTGCGATCGCATTTCGGATGCGGTTTTGGACGCCTTTTTGGCAGAAGAGCCAGAGGCACGGGTCGCTTGTGAAACATTTGCCACAACGAACCGCGTTGTGATCGGTGGCGAAGTTGGTCTGTCCGACAAAGAGAAATTATCAAGCTACATGGGCCGCATCGATGAAATTGCGCGCGCTTGCATCAAAGATATTGGATACGAACAAGATAAGTTTCACCACGAAACCGTCGAGGTGACAAACCTGCTGCACGAACAATCGGCGCATATCGCCCAAGGTGTGGATGCAGCAGACAACAAAGACGAAGGCGCAGGCGATCAGGGGATCATGTTTGGCTATGCCACCAATGAAACCGAAGAATTGATGCCAGCCCCCATTCAGTATTCGCATGCGATCCTGCGCCGTTTGGCAGAGGTGCGCAAGGATGGCACAGAACCCACATTGGGACCGGATGCAAAATCCCAGCTATCCGTGCGCTATGAAAACGGCAAGCCCGTCGGCGTGACATCCATTGTGTTATCGACACAGCACTTGGATGAAGCGATGACATCTGATGATGTGCGCCTTGTGGTTGAACCCTATATCCGCGAAACCCTGCCCGAGGGGTGGATTACCGCAGACACCGCATGGCACGTGAACCCAACCGGGAAGTTCGTGATTGGTGGACCTGATGGAGATGCGGGCCTGACAGGGCGCAAAATCATTGTGGACACTTATGGCGGTGCAGCCCCCCACGGTGGCGGCGCGTTTTCTGGGAAAGACCCGACAAAGGTTGACCGGTCCGCGGCCTATGCAGCGCGCTATTTGGCGAAAAATGTTGTGGCTGCAGGATTGGCCGAGAAATGCACGATCCAGCTGAGCTATGCGATTGGCGTTGCGCGTCCATTGTCTATTTATGCAGATACATTTGGCACAGGTCAGGTCAGCGAAGAGCAGATTGAAAAGGCTGTGTCAGACTGTATGGACCTGACCCCACGCGGCATTCGTACGCATCTGGGCCTGAACAAACCTATTTATCAACGCACAGCTGCCTACGGCCACTTTGGCCGCGCGCCCGACGCTGATGGCGGCTTCAGCTGGGAGCGCACCGATCTGATCGATGCCCTGAAAGCGGCCGTCTGAATTAAGCGGTGGCGCGCCCTGTCGGGCGTGCCGCTCTATCTCTCGCCCTTATGCATTCTGCAACGGGCTCGCCTTCGCGCTTGCAGGGCACGCGCGAAACGATTACATCCCGCCCCATGGAAAATACACATCACCCCAGCGGATCTCCGTGGCGCAATTTCTATGGACGGTTTAAGGGCAAAACCCTGCGTCCTGCGCAGATTGAAGCCTTGGATGAGGATTTGGATCGCCTGAGCGTTCCGAATGTGTCGTGGGACGTTAATCCAGATCGTCTGCCTTTGGATTTACACGCACTCTTTGGTCAAAAGGACCTGTGGTTGGAAATCGGATTTGGGGGCGGAGAGCATTTGGTGCATCAGGCGCGATCCAACCCCGATGTGGGTTTTATCGGGTGTGAACCATTTTTGAACGGCGTTGCGATGTTGTTGCAAAAATTGCGCGAAACGCCCGTTGAAAACGTCCGCGTTCATCCAGGCGATGCACGTCATTTATTTG
>CAXACF010000151.1:0-5222 GCA_963967125.1 uncultured Rhodobacterales bacterium
CGTTCGCGCATTGTCAAAACAGCGGCCAAGGTTGCGCCCGATGCGCTGTCTTGGATCACGCCATGAAATGCATTTGGCAAACCAATTGCCTGACGCAACCAATCTGTGACCCTAGTTTCCATTTCGGTCGCCGCAGGTGAGGTTTGCCACAACATGCACTGCGCCGCCATCGTTGATGTAATGATATCTGCCAACATGGACGGCGGACTGGCATTTGCAGGAAAATATGCGAAAAAGCGCGGATGCTGCCAATGCGTCATCCCGGGCATCACAATGCGTTCGAAATCAGACATGATTTCAGACATGTCAGTACCCGTTTCAGGCGCGCTTTCCTCTAATTGCTGTGCAATGTCACCAGGTTTCGTTTGCGCACGCACGGGGCGATTGCGCAGTGTTTTGTGATATTCTGCGCCCCACTCACCAAGGTGTTTGACCCATTTTTCGTATTCATCCCAATTCATATCTGGTCCTATGGTGCGATTATGGGCTGCGCTTTTAACACAGGGTCAACGGGGGTTGCACCATCAAATAGGCTGCCTTCCTCAAACCACGATTTCGGTGCGGCGGCCCCCCATAATGTTTGCCGCTGCGGATCGGTTAAATCCCATTTAATGGGCTCTAAATCTGGATCAACGGTTTGATAATCACTGCAATAGATTTCAATGCGGTGGCCATCAGGGTCACGCACGTACAAAAAGAAGGCGTTTGAAATACCATGACGACCCGGACCGCGTTCGATATTGGCGACATATCCAGTGGTCGACATCAAATCCAACAAATCAATGATGTTCAGCGGTGTCGGCACCCAAAACGCACTGTGATGAAGCCGGGGGCCGATGCCATTTGTAAATGCGATGTCATGTACGCCCCCTTTGCGGTGCATCCACGCCGCCCATAGACGACCTGTTTCACTGTCTTCGGTATATTCAGTGACACGAAAACCCATGTCGTTATAGAAATTTACGGATTCATCAACATCGCTGGAAAACATGTTGAAGTGGTCAATTCGTAAGGGTTTGACCCCCCGATACAGCGCATATTTTTGATGGATTGGGGCCAAACGTTCCATCTTGGCATAAAATTCAAGCGGTATTCCCCATGGATCGCGCGATCGTAAAATTCGTCCAAAAAACGGTTTCTCGATCCATTCAACAGGTAGCCCGCGATCTGTGAAAAAATCGCTTAGGCGATCCAGATCGGCATCTTCCCAAACCTTAAACCCCAACACGCCGACAGATGCCGCGTCAGATTTAACCAGATGGATACAGTGGTGGCCACGTTCCTCCATCGCGCGCAGGTAGATGGCGTCCTCTGTTTCATGTGTGACTTGTAGGCCAAGGGTGTCCACATAAAACGCCCGCGACGCGGCAAGATCGCGTACGTTATATTCCACATGACTTAATCGGACGATATTGAAATCGGGGTTTAAATTGGGTGCTGGTACGGGCATCACAGTTTTCCTAGTTTTGGGATAGTATGCGACCCCGTCGCAAATCCGATATGTTTTTGTTCCATATAGAACTCAAACGACCAATCGCCGCCATCACGACCGATGCCACTGGCCTTAACACCACCGAAGGGTGTGGGCAGGTGTCGCACGTTTTCCGAATTTACCCAAATCATACCCGCCTCTAACTTATCACTAAATCGCAGTGCTCGGGTCAGATCATTGGTCCAGATATAGCCCGTTAAGCCATAATTCACGTCATTGGCCATCTGTAACGCCTGATCTTCATCGGTGAACCGAATGGATGTTAAGACAGGGCCAAAGATTTCTTCTTGGGCGATACGCATATCGTTTGTCGCATGTGTGAACAGGGTCGGTTTCACGAAAAACCCAATATCACCGTCACGCGCACCACCTGCTGCGATTGTTGCGCCATCCGTCTTTGCAATATCAAAGTATGAGGAAACTTTGTTAAAGTGGGCGGTGTGAATAAGGGGGCCAACTTCGGTCGCTGGATCAAGGGGATGACCAACCTTGATCGCATTTACGCGTTCAATCAATTTCGCCTCGAACGCATCTGCAATCG
Organism: uncultured Rhodobacterales bacterium; assembly: GCA_963967125.1. Lineage (GTDB taxonomy): Bacteria > Pseudomonadota > Alphaproteobacteria > Rhodobacterales > Rhodobacteraceae > HIMB11. The sequence goes on from CAXACF010000151.1 coordinate 2,034, forward strand.
TATCTTGCACCAACAAGCGGGACGACGACGTACAACGTTCGCCATTCAACGAATAAATCATGAATATCGCTGCATCCAACGCGCGGTCCAAATCCGCATCATCAAACACAACGACAGGGTTTTTACCGCCCAGTTCAAAGTGAACGCGCTTTAGGGTATCTGCACCTTGTTTCATAATTTGGCTGCCCGTACGGCTTTCGCCCACAAATGCAATCGCCTTGATATCTGGATGTTCACAAAGCGCTTTTCCTGCCTCTTCACCAATACCGTTGACTAGGTTCCAGACTCCATCGGGCAAACCTGCGTCCTTTGCAATCTCCATCAGAATGCTGGCTGTCACTGGGCTTAGCTCTGCGGGTTTGTGAACAACGGTGCAGCCTGCGGCCAACGCGGGCGCGATTTTCCACGTGGACAGCATAAAGGGTGTATTCCATGGCGTAATGACACCTACAGGGCCAATTGGAACACGCGTTGTCACATTCATAAGAGTTGGGGAGGGAAGGCTTTGGCCATCGCGCGCGGCAGGTGCACGGTCAGCGAAAAATCGGAAATTCTCGGCACCGCGGATGGCTGCCTTGGCCATAAATCGAATAGGCTGCCCTGTGTCCCAACTTTCACACAATGCGATCTCTTCGGCGCGGGCAACGATGCCATCCGCGATCTTGTGTAGGATTTTTTTCCGCTCGGTTCCCGTTAAATCACGCCATTCAGGAAATGCGTTCTTGGCGGCATTGGCTGCCAATGCGATTTCCTCGGCACCCCCTTTGGCAACATCGCAAATAAAGGATTCATCAACTGGTGAAACAGATTGAAACGTATCACCACTTTTGGACCAAAGATTTTTACCATTGATGTGGTGCGACACACCTGTCGATTTAAAACGTTCAAGGTATCCAGATAGTTTTTCTAAATTCGAAGTTAAATCTGACATTTATAGCTCCAGGTATTTTCGGATTGATCCAGATTTGGGTGAAAGCGCTGCATCGATATCGCGCAACTCTAGGGACAAAGCCAGCGATCGGCGCTGCATAACGTCCGCAACAAATTCATTGGCCGCGTCAAATATTTTCTGGGCTGCATTTTGCTTGGTTTCCATATCACGACCTTCGCGGATACGAACGGAAATATCGATAAACCCATGTTCGGGATTTCCGTCTGCGATCGCATAATGGTCAACCCGCACCGCGCGCACCTTAACCCCAGCCAATGGAAATGCATCTATCGACGCCGCAACGTCGCGCAGAGTGTCACAAAATGCACCCATGTCCACGTCTGGTTCAACATTCGCTGAATAATCAATCATCAAGTGCGGCATCGAAATATCCTTAACATCGCAATCATTAACATGTTAAATATATTGCATCAATTGAGTCAATCGTTATTATGCAGCCATGAAGCAACTACCCTCAACACAACGATCACTGCCAATCGCGCTTATTCGTGCGCGTGAAAATGTGATGACCCCCATTCGTCAAATGTTGAGCGAAAGTGGCCTGACCGAACAACAGTGGCGTGTTTTACGGGTATTGGACGAACATGGTGCATTGGAACCTTCTCAATTGGCCAAGCATGCGGCTCTCTTGCTGCCAAGCCAAACACGGATCGTCCAATCCATGGCGCAAAAGGGGCTGGTGGAACGACGTGAACATCGAAATGATCGTAGGCGCACAGTGATCGAAATCACAAATGCAGGTCAGGCCATCATCAATGATAATGCTGCGAAAGCTGCCGAAATCGCCGCGCAAATTCGCGATAAACTTGGCCCACGGCGGTTTGAAACGCTGTTAGATATTCTTGATGATCTGCGCGATCTAGAGTGATTGGAACCCGGTCCGCAATGCCGCCAGAATTGTGTCTACGTCCTCAGCCGTCAGAACCAAGGGGGGCGATAAAATGACATTCGGCCCCGATACGCGGATCATTGCACCACTTTCATAGGCAGCCTTTTGCAACTTAGCTGGCGTCGCCTTATCAATTGGTTTTTTTGTTGCACGCTCAGACACCAGTTCAAGTGCGCACATTAATCCATGTCCGCCACGTACATCCCCAATCACGTCGAAATCATCATACAGTTTTCGGAGACCTTCAAACAACTGTTGACCACGCGCGGCGGCGTTGTCTTTGACATTCAGACGCAGTGTTTCCGTGACACATGCAATTGCCGCCGCGGCCCCAACTGGATGGCCCGAATATGTATATCCATGCCCAATGGCGGCCTTGCCCTCGGTGTCGCCCTCAAACACCTCAACAACATGATCTGCAATCATAACCGCGCCAAAGGGGAAATACCCATTGGTGATCGCCTTGGCCGTGCACATAAAATCAGGTTTAACACCCCAGTGCCGTGAACCTGTCCAGCTACCCGTTCGCCCAAAGGCGGTGATAACCTCATCCGCGATCAGAAGGATGCCGTGTTGATCACAGATTTTGCGTACGCCTGGCATAAAGCTTTCGTGTGGCGGAATAACGCCCCCTGCGCCCAAAATTGGCTCCATTATCAATGCGGCAATCGTATTGGCACCTTGAAATGCAATTTCATCCTCTAGCGCTTGCAAACATAACTGTGCAAGCCGTTCTGGGTCTGTTTCATTAAATGGATTGCGATAAGTGTAAGGCGCGGGAATATGGAAACACCCAGGCATCAGAGGTTCATAGGCGGTGCGAAAATTCGCATTTCCGTTTACAGATGCCCCGCCAAAATGCGTACCGTGATACCCCTTTTTCAAAGACAGGTATTTCGTACGCGCCGCATCCCCTTTGATCTTGTGGTATTGACGCGCAAGCCGCAACGCCGTTTCGACCGAGTCTGATCCACCAGAGGTGTAAAATGCCCGTGTTAAACCGTCAGGGGCAAAGAAATCCTGCAACATGTCACCCAGTTCGATGACACAATCATTCGAAGTTCCCCGAAAAATTGAATAGTAGGGCAAGCGGTCCAACTGATTTGCGATTGCGGCCTTCACGGGTTCACATGAATACCCAAGGTTCACATTCCACAAACCGCCAACCGCATCGACGACTTGATGGCCATCTACATCCGAAATACGTGTCCCTTCAGCCTCTGTAACAATGGTTGGTGGATTATTAATACTATCGGCAGGATGTGCCATAGGGTGCCAAATCGACTTTGCGTTCCGCTCTTTCAAATAGTTTGAATCTTTCATCGAAGCGCCTCCTTCACGTTAGGCT
>CAXACF010000152.1:0-5215 GCA_963967125.1 uncultured Rhodobacterales bacterium
CAATGCCATTTGAATACGCCAAGCAAATGGGCACATACGACGAAGAAATGGGTGTGAAAGTAAACTGGGTAAGCTTTGACACCGGGACTGCGATGAGTGCGGCGATGGCCTCAGGCGACGTTCAAATTTCTGTCAGCCAAGGTGTTCCACCGTTCGTTGTCGCTGCATCAGCGGGTCAGGACCTTCAAATCCTAGACGTTGCTGTATCATACTCAGACAATGACAACTGTGTTGTTTCATCTGGTCTAGAAATCGACAAAGACAGCGCAGGCGAATTGGCCGGTAAAAAAGTTGCCGTCCCACTAGGTACAGCGGCACACTACGGTTTCCTAAAGCAAATGAGCCACTTTGGTGTTGATGTTGGCAGCCTAGAGGTTGTGGACATGGCGCCTGCAGAAGGTGCAGCAGCACTGGCGCAGGGTTCAGTTGACATGTCATGCGGTTGGGGTGGTGCACTTCGTCGTATGAAAGAGCACGGTAACGTTCTATTGACAGGCGCAGAGAAAGAAGAGTTGGGCATCTTGGTGTTTGACGTTACTTCAGCACCGGCAAACTTTGTTGCAGAAAACAGCGATCTTGTTTCAGCCTTCTTGAAAGTCACAGCAGACGCGAACGCAATGTGGAACAAAGGCGGCGACAGCGCTGCCGCAATGGTTCCAGCAATTGCTAAGGACTCAGGCATGTCCGAAGAGGATACAGTTGCGACAATGTCAACATTTGTGTTCCCATCAGTTGAAGATCAGCTATCAGACAAATGGCTTGGTGGCGGTGCGCAAGGCTTCATGAAAGGCGTTGCAGACGTATTCGTGAATGCGGGTAGCATTGATTCAGCACTAGACAGCTATGCTGGCAACGTGAACACAGGTCCATTGGCTGCTGCAGCCAAGTAATCTGACTATATACTGAGGCCGCGGGGCATGTCCCGCGGCCTTTTCTATACCTACCTTTTAAAATTTGAGCGTCCCTTATGACCACTGATCACGGATTGAATATTAACAATCTTTCGATGCGCTTTGATTTGCCAAATGGCGGATCGGTGCAGGCGTTAAAGAACGTAAACCTACATCTGAAAAGCGGTGAACTGATGTCGGTTCTGGGTCCGTCTGGATGCGGAAAAACCACGCTTTTGAACATTATCGCGGGCTTCTTGGCGCCGACGGAGGGGGAAATCCAACTGAATGGATCAACCGTCACAGGCCCAAGCGCAGAGCGCGGAATGGTGTTCCAACAAGGCGCATTATTTGAATGGATGAGCGTGCGTGAAAACGTGGGATTTGGTCCCAAGATGAAGGGCACACCCAAAGGTGAAATTCGCGAAACCGTGGACCATTTGTTGGATACTGTTGGTTTGGGCGATTTTAAAGAAAAAGCCGTCTATGAGCTGTCTGGGGGTATGCAGCAGCGCGTGGCATTGGCCCGCTGTTTGGCAAATGACCCTGACGTGATCCTAATGGACGAACCGCTTGGCGCACTTGATGCATTGACGCGTGAAAAGATGCAGTCGCTGGTTTTGAAACTTTGGAAAGAAACGGGCAAAACGATTATCCTGATCACCCACTCGGTGGAAGAGGCATTGTTGCTGGGTGAGCGTTTGTTGGTAATGGCGCCCCGACCTGGACGTATTCATCGTGAATACCGTTTGCCCTTTGCTGATTTGGGTGTCGATCAAGATCTGCGCGAAGTCAAAAAACACCCCGACTATGCAGAGAAGCGGGAAGAGATCCTATCCATGATTTGGGATATGGAAGAAGAGATTATGGGCCGTATGGAGGCGCAGTCATGAGCATTTTCGCACAGCTGTTTAGTGAGCTTTTCAATATCCTTGCAACATTCGTGATGGTGCTGCCCTATTTGATCGGTTACGTGCTTTTGATCATGCTGACGTTGGGTGTTTGGCGGATCGTGCGTAGATTTATGACACCAAAGAAAGACTTTGGTGCGCTAAAAACAGTGACTTTTGGCGATGAAAGTGCGGTGACATCAAATTCCGCAGCCTCAGTCATTTCAATTGTTTTGATCTTTGTCTTATGGGGATCATTCACGGGGTCCCGTTGGCTGCCCAGCGTGTTGCATATGCCGGGCGCATTTCAGGGCGAGGCAGGATTTTCCTACACGATTGAGCTTCCCGATGGATCAACACAAGATGCGACGGTGGATGTCGTTGTGTTTGGTGCTGGGGAAAACCCGCCAAAGCCTTCGTTTGACGAAGGTGCGCAGTCTGCAAAGAACGATGGTGTTGCAATCCAAGCATATCGGAACAAGCTTTTGAAATGGGACGCCAATGATGAGTTTAGCCGCAAGGATGGAGCGAAAATCATAGCCGTCGATGGACAATCAATCGAACCAGGTGGTGAGGTTTTTGTTCCAAACCTGCGTGTTGCTGTGACCCCCAAAGGGACGCTAAACATCGAACCCGATAAAGGTGTGCAGATGGAGCCAATCTGGTTGCCAGCGCCCGAAGCGGTGAAGGACCGCTTGGTTGAAATTGCAACCGCGGGTTTTAAGAACTTTATGCTGGTCGAACATTTGGGGTATTCATTATTCCGTGTTGTTGTCGGTTTCTTCTTTGGCGCACTTGTTGGTATTCCACTGGGATATGCGATGGGCTTGTCCGATTGGTTCCGCGGGTGGTTTGATCCAATCGTTGAATTCATGCGCCCTGTTCCACCGCTTGCCTTGATCCCTCTTGTCATTATTTGGGCGGGTATTGGCGAGGTTGGCAAAATTATCCTGCTGTTCTTAGCTGCGCTTTGGATTATGGCCATTGCTGCGCGTGCGGGTGTGTCGGGCGTACGTATATCAAAGGTGCATGCGGCCTATTCATTAGGAGCGAGCAAATGGCAAATTATGCGCTATGTGATCGTACCCAACAGTTTGCCTGAAATCTTTACTGGTGCACGGGTCGCGATGGGGGTTTGTTGGGGAACTGTTGTTGCTGCCGAATTGGTTGCCGCAGAAAAAGGGGCAGGCATGATGATCATGGTTGCGTCAAAATTCCAGCAAACGGATGTTGTGATTTTGGGCATCATTTTGATTGGTGCGATTGGATTTGCGATCGACATGTTGATGCGCTGGGCTGAAAAGATCATGGTACCGTGGAAAGGGCGCGGGTAGGCATTATTAAATTGTGTGCGCCCTGACGGGCGCACGCAGGTTTCAAAAACGCATGCTCAAACATGAAATGTTTTGCGCGTGCGTTTTGTTTTTCAGCTTGTGAATTTGTTGTCCCGTGGGAAGCCGCGTGGCGCCATGCGCCCCGCGCTTGCGCGCTTTGCGATCCATTCGGCCAGATCGTTTTCGGTGCGTGTGCGTCCCGCAGGATCCAGCCAACTTAGGCCTTCTTCTAGGTTAAAGGTGGTCGCATCTGACAATCCACCATCTTTATATTTTTGTAGGCGAACACCTTTGCCACGACCCATTTCGGGTAATTCTTCGATGGAGAAAATCAAAACCTTGCGATTTTCTCCGACAACGGCAATGTGATCGCCTTTTACAACGCGACAGACAGAGGCGGAATTATCGCCCTTCACATTCAGCACCTGCTTGCCTGTTCGTGTCTGGGCTATCACGTCATCTTGGGGAACGATAAATCCATCACCAGCGCTTGAGGCGACCAATAATTTTGTTCCTGCAGTATAGGTAAACATCGTGACAATTGCGGCCTCGTTCGGGAGGTCAACCATCAAGCGCAGGGGTTCACCCATGCCCCGTCCACCGGGCAGATTTGCGCAAGAGACGGTGTAAAACCGTCCATTGCTGCCCAAAACCAAGAGGCGGTCGGTGGTTTCCGCGTGAAAAATAAACGCAGGGCCGTCGCCGTCTTTGTATTTCAACTCGCGGTTCAGATCGATGTGACCCGTCATGGCGCGGATCCATCCCATTTTCGAACATACAATTGTTATGGGTTCTCGTTCGATCATCGCTTCGATCGGGACATCTTCTGCTTCTGCCGCCTCGGCAAATTGGCTGCGACGTGCGCCACCAGCGTAATCTTTGCCGAATTGCTTTTTGGTGTCTTTCAACTGCTCTGCAACACGTGCCCATTGCAAGCTATCGCTTGCCAATAAATCGCTGAGGCCTGCGCGTTCTTCCATTAATGCACAAATTTCGCGCACCAATTCCATTTCTTCCAGACGCCGCAAAGAGCGCAACCGCATGTTCAAAATGGCTTCGGCTTGGACCTCGGTTAGCTCGCCTTCGCGCGCTGTGTCTGGCCCAACATAGTCGGCCTCTGATGTTGCGCGCACGTGATCGACTTGCCAATTTTCGGCCATCAGTGCCAGTTTCGGGTCATCGTCATAGCGGATAATGTCAATGACGCGGTCCAAATTAAGGAAGGCGATGATCAGGCCTTCTAACACCTCAAGGCGGTGATCAATTTTTTCAACGCGGAATGTGGTGCGGCGCACCAAAACGTCACGACGGTGATCAAGGAAGGCGCGCAGCACTTCTTTCAGGCTGCACACCTTGGGTGTGACACCGTCGATCAATACGTTCATATTCAGTGAAAAACGTACCTCAAGATCAGAGTTTTTGAACATTGTGTTCATCAAAACATCTGGGTCCACGTTTTTCGATTTCGGTTCCAATATCATGCGAATGTCGTCGGCACTTTCATCACGAACATCGGCAAGGATCGGGATCTTTTTGGAATTGATCAGTTCCGCAATCTTTTCGACCAGCTTTGATTTTTGGACCTGATACGGGATTTCGGTAATGACGATTTGCCATTGTCCACGGCCTAAATCCTCGACCTCCCATCTTGCGCGTAACCTGAAGGATCCACGCCCAGTGGCATAAGCGTTGCGAATATTTTCGGGGCTTTCGACAATTATACCACCCGTTGGGAAATCAGGGCCCGGCACGTAATTCAACAATTTGTCGTCGCGGGCATCGGGTGTTTTGATCAGATGCAGACAGGCATCGCACAGTTCCGCGATGTTATGGGGCGGAATGTTTGTTGCCATGCCCACTGCGATGCCGCTGGCACCATTGGCCAATAGGTTTGGAAAACTGGCAGGCAGGACAACGGGCTCCTGCAATGTGCCGTCATAGTTGTCACGAAAATCGACCGCGTTTTCGTTAAGGCCGTCCAACAATGCCTCGGCCAAGGCGGTCATGCGGGCCTCGGTGTATCGGCTGGCTGCGGGGTTGTCGCCGTCGATGTTGCCAAAGTTTCCTTGGCCGTCAACCAATGGGTAGCGTACGTTGAAAT
>CAXACF010000153.1:0-5207 GCA_963967125.1 uncultured Rhodobacterales bacterium
ACAACAAAACTTCGCCATTCACGGCGATATGCCCTTCCGTCGGTGCAAAAGCCCCCGAGATCGCTTGTGCAATCGTTGATTTCCCAGCTCCACGTCAATCCCCACCGTATGGTGGAGTTACCAATTCGTGCTGAGCGTTCTAATGCACAAATTTCGACACGTACCAAAGATCAGTTCGCGCATGAATATGGTGTGGTTTTCTGTGATGCGCCGTGTTCAGGTTCTGGCAGTTGGCGACGCGATCCAGAAGGGAAGTGGGCATTGACCCAAGACCAATTGGACGCACTAATTTCAACGCAGCGTGAAATATTATCTGATGCAGCCAAATTGGTCGCGCCAGATGGACGATTGGTTTACGCAACTTGTAGTGTTCTCGCTTGCGAAAATCAGGACCAAATCGATTGGTTCACGGCCCAAAACCCCACATGGCGGGTTGAAGTGCAAAATCAATGGATTCCATCCGCGCATGGCGACGGATTTTTTGCATCAGTCCTGACACAACTATAAATTGTGTAACTTCTGTAAATTGCCTATCATCCCTTAAGTTCTCTTTAACCAGTTGATGTTTCCTATTTTGGTCAGCAGAACGAAAAATTTGGTTTGGGAATGGATAGCACTTCTTCGGGTGATCCGATTAAATATGTGCCAAATCGGCTTGGCATTATACTGATTGCGGCGGGTTTGATCGGATTGGTTTTGTCCGTATACGCAATTTACGCTATGGGGCATTGGCAAGTACTCTGGGTTTATATCGCGATTTTTTCGTTTTTTTTCACCAGCATCGCTTGTGTGCATTCTGTGCTAAGCCGTATTTTGGATCGGATCATCCTACGTCAAATTTGGGCCTTAACCTATTCAGATCGCGCGAAATATTTCATGACGGACAATATGGGGCGCGTCATGTCGGTGAACCCATCGGCACAGTGTCCGAAATCAAAACAGATTGGGGAAACCCTACAAACGGTATTAAAACCTTTGCTTGGAAATCCACATGCGTCACTGTCGCGTTTGCGGCGAATGATGGTGGAACAATCGCATGTCTCTGAAATCGTTTTAACAGAACACGGGCAGCTTCGCCTTTCCGCATGGCGACAAAATGAACAACGCATTTTGTGGCGTGTCGAGGAAATCACACAGGACGTGGCCGAACAGGCTTATCCTGCGACGATTCCCGCCCTGACTGTTTCGGAAAATGGCAATATTTCTCATATGAACGCCGTTGCGCGTGCGCTGCTGGGCACACGCGTCAACCGGTTTTCGATGTTGGTGAATGCGGGTGAATTGACTTGGAACGCACCCAACATCATTGAAACAAATCGCGGCAAAGAACGATATTTTTTGGTGCGCCGTAAAATCCGTCACGATCGCAGTGAAGTGTTCTTTTTACCCGATGATATTGAACAAACACGCACGACCTATTCAGAAGAGTTCCATGCCTTACCTGTGCCGATGATCAAGTTAAATCAAAAGGGCGTCATTGTTCAGGCGAACGAATATGCTTGTGATCTGTTAAATATTGCAGAAAAAGATCGCCCAGCCCTACAAGATATTATGGAGGGGTTGGGCCGATCCATCACGGATTGGATCGAAGATGCACAGCAAGGGCGCGCGTTAAAACACCCTGAATTTTTGCGCCTACATCGGCGCGACAAAGAGGTGTTTGTGCAGGTGTCACTGAACAAGATCGAAAATGATCCAGAGGCATCATTGATTGCGATTTTGTCAGATGCAACCGAGTTAAAAACATTAGAAGCGCAATTTGTTCAAAGCCAAAAAATGCAAGCAATTGGCCAATTGGCAAGAGGCGTTGCACATGATTTTAACAATTTGCTGACGGCAATTTCGGGTCATTGCGATCTGTTGTTGTTGCGCCATGATACAGCATCGCAGGATTATGCAGATTTGGTGCAGATCAATCAAAACGCAAATCGTGCAGCGGCGCTGGTGTCACAATTGCTGGCCTTTTCGCGCAAACAAACCTTGCGCCCAGAACCAATTGATATGCGCAATACTTTGGCCGATTTGATGCATCTATTAAATCGGTTGGTTGGCGAAAAGGTCGAGTTGGTTTTGGAACATGACACCGATCTGAAACCTGTGCGCGCCGATAAACGGCAATTGGAACAGGTGTTTATGAACCTGGTGGTGAATGCGCGTGATGCGATGCCAGACGGGGGGCGCATTCATATCAAAACCGCAGGCTATAGTTTGGATCAGGCGTTGGATCGGGACCGTGCAACAAATCCTGCAGGCGAATACATATCCGTGACCGTAACGGACGAGGGATGCGGCATCGCAACAGATAAGCTGACCAAAATTTTTGAACCGTTTTATTCGACAAAACGCACGGGCGAGGGCACGGGGCTTGGCTTGTCGACCGTATATGGGATCGTCAAACAAACAGGGGGATATATATTTGTCCAAAGCGCTGAAGGTCAGGGGACCGAATTCAATTTGATCCTGCCCATTTTTGATGGTCAACGCACGGAAATTGCGCCCGTGATTGAGGAACCCAAAATTCAACCCCGTACCTATGGGGATGGTGTTATTTTGCTGGTCGAAGATGAGGCCCCCGTGCGGACATTTGCATCACGTGCCCTGCAGTTGCGCGGATACAAAGTGATCGAGGCGGCCTCGGCAGAAGAGGCACTGGATCAACTAAGCGATCCAAACCTGCAAATTGATGTCTTTGTCACGGATATCGTTATGCCCGGACGGGACGGCCCCAGTTGGGTGAAAGAGGCCCTTGAACAACGTCCCAATACCCGTGTCGTTTTTGTTTCGGGATACGCGGAAGATGTTCTTGAAACACAGCAAGCGGCCATTCCGGATTCTGTCTTTTTGCCCAAACCGTTTTCACTTGATGATCTGACGGAAACCGTGCAGCAGCAATTTCATTAACGGTGTGCGGACTGCCACAGCGAAAATTGATCCGCTGCATATGATTGGAACGTGTCATAATTTTCGTCAGAGACAGGCAAGTCAATTTTGGGCGAAACATTTTTGTGAGGCAGCTCAATTCGCCGTCCCAGACGATTTTCCAAAAAGGCCACAGCCTGATCCAACTGTTCATATTGGAATAAATGATCAAGCGGCTGATCATCAGGGCGTGGTTTGAAAAAGCGGGCCTGATCCCCAACACGCGCAAAATGTGGACGATCCTCTGCCATATAGGCTGTTAAAAACGCATCAAACGATATTCCGTGCGTTGAATTTTGGTGCCCTTTTAATTGGTCACGTTGGCGATAACGATACCAACTGCCCATCCAATCCAGCGGGTGTCGAACGATTCCAAAAGTTTCAAATGGTCCATCCGCCAAATTTTCTAACAGTTTGCGAATTTGACGCTGATATTTTGCTAAATTAATATGCTTCACCCCGGGCGGGTCGCGGAACATGATGGATGCATGGGGTTCCAAAGCAGCCTGTAAACTGGTTGTTCCTGTCTTGGGCGCAGATAGGATAACAAGTTTTTCCTTAATAAAAACAATCATATAATTCCCTTTCCGCAACTGAATGCTAATTTAAACAAAGTTTTAACGAAATCAACTGAAACTCATTTTATTAGAATTTTCTTGAAATGTTCTCTTTTTGCGCTCATAAAGAGAACAAGAGTAGAACAAATGCGCGATTGCCCTGTGCACATTGCTATGAAATAAGAAAGGCAAAGCAACATTATGGCAGATCTTCTTTCGATGACAGACAAGAAAAACGCAGACAAACAAAAAGCGCTGGAAAGCGCACTTTCGCAAATTGAACGCCAGTTCGGCAAAGGTTCCATCATGAAGTTGGGATCGGAAAACGCGATCCAAGAGATTGAAGCAACCTCAACAGGGTCGCTGGGCTTGGATATCGCGCTTGGGATCGGTGGATTGCCAAAAGGGCGGATTGTGGAAATCTATGGCCCTGAAAGTTCAGGTAAAACCACATTGACCCTGCATTGCATTGCGGAAGAGCAGAAAAAAGGTGGCGTGTGCGCCTTTGTTGATGCGGAACACGCGTTGGACCCGCAATATGCAAAAAAGCTGGGCGTCAATTTAGATGAGTTGCTGATTTCGCAGCCTGATACAGGCGAACAGGCCTTGGAAATCACCGATACGTTGGTGCGCTCTGGTGCGGTGAATATGGTTGTGGTCGACTCGGTTGCGGCGCTGACCCCGAAATCCGAACTTGAGGGTGACATGGGCGACAGCAATGTGGGCGTTCAGGCCCGTTTGATGAGCCAAGCGATGCGCAAACTGACAGGGTCCATCAGCCGGTCAAATTGCATGGTGATTTTCATCAACCAAATTCGGATGAAGATTGGCGTGATGTTTGGTAGCCCAGAAACCACAACGGGTGGTAACGCGCTTAAATTCTATTCCTCGGTGCGTTTGGATATCCGTCGCATCGGTGCAATCAAGGATCGCGACGAAGTTGTTGGCAATGCAACCCGTGTGAAAGTGGTGAAAAACAAAGTTGCGCCGCCCTTTAAACAGGTTGAATTTGATATCATGTATGGCGAAGGCATCTCCAAAACGGGTGAATTGCTGGACCTTGGTGTCAAGGCAGGCGTCGTTGATAAGTCTGGGGCATGGTATAGCTATGGTGATGAGCGCATCGGTCAGGGCCGTGAAAACGCAAAAACCTTCCTCAAGGAAAACCCAAGCATCGCCCATGATATTGAGGATAAAATTCGCGCTTCGCATGGATTGGATTTCGATGCCGAAATGGGCGGGGACGAGGATATCCTAGAAGCATAAAAAACCTGAAATTCAGACAGGGACGCGGTCAATTTGGCCGCGTTTTTTTATTGCGACACGCTGTGTTATGGACATCAGCCAACGGACAGGATAGACCCGTTTCAACCAGTTGATGAAGCGAGAAAGCAATGCCAACGTTAAACGAAATTCGGTCAACCTTTTTAAATTATTTTGCCAAACAAGGGCATGAAATTGTCCCATCAAGCCCCTTGGTGCCACGCAACGATCCAACATTGATGTTTGCCAATTCGGGTATGGTTCAGTTTAAGAACTTGTTCACGGGTGTTGAAACACGCGATTACACATGCGCAACCACAGCGCAAAAATGTGTGCGCGCAGGTGGTAAGCACAATGATTTGGACAACGTAGGTTATACGGCACGTCACAATACATTTTTCGAAATGCTGGGAAATTTCAGCTTTGGTGATTATTTCAAATCAGAGGCGATCCCATTTGCATGGGAAT
>CAXACF010000154.1:0-5200 GCA_963967125.1 uncultured Rhodobacterales bacterium
CATTCTGCGTCAATTCACCCATTGCGTTGATTTTCCGTTATTTTGCGAGTTGACCTTAGGTATTATTTCTGTGATCCAAAAGGATGTGCACCCAAAGAAAACTGGTCCAAAGTCGTGAATTACCGCGCCCGTGAAATTCAAATCCGTATGCCAGGATGCCCGACGCATTACACGAATATGCAGCGGGCCATCGATATCCTGAAAAATCCTGCATTCTGGATGTTTGTGGCTGCGGTGGTTTTGATCAATACATTCGTCAGTCCCAGAAATTTGGATAACTGGGGTGGTTTTATTCGTGTCACGGGTATCGTCAGCGTTGCTGCGGTTCTGTATGTATCGTGTCATGTGGGGTTATTGTATCTGCATGCGCGCCTCTTTTCGGAAAAACGCACGGTCGTTTATTATCCGCTATTCTGGATATTTTTAATTGTTCTTATCGTTGTTTCATTCGTTGTTTGGATGGCTCCGATTTTAGAACCCTATAATGTCCCAAATTTTAATGGTGTCGGCGAAATGTATCCGGTGGTTTTAATCCGCTTGGTTATTTTTGAATGGCTGTTTTATTGCTTTTTTGTGCCGATCATCGAAAAACGCGGCACAACTCAGGATATCGAAACCGTGGTTTTGGGGGATCACACACTTAAGGTTTTGGATATTCTCTATGTTCAGGCTATGGAACACCGTGTGTGTATTTATACGAAAGAGGGCGAGTTGGTGGAACGGTCCCGCTTTCGTGACCTTATGTTCATTTTAAATGATATCGACGGTGTGCAACCGCATCGGTCCTATTGGGTGCCAACCCATGCTATTCTACATCTGGAAGGGGACGCTGACCGTTTAAACATCGTCTTGACCAGTGGTGAAAAAATCGCCGTGGCGCGCACGCGCCGCAGCGAGATTGAAGAGTGGGCCAAGGAAAAGACCCTGCTGATCCGTGCTTTGGATTAGGCCTGTCCCATTAAAACGGGATCGAACGGATATTTCGTTAGGTTTTCGTAGCCATCCTCGGTGATCAATACCTGATCTTCCAGTTTGATGGAAAAATCACCGCCCTCTGGGCTGACCAATGCCTCAACACACAGCACCATGCCCGCCTCAAGCGGGTAATCATAGGCGCCTTCGACAAAGTTGCTGGGATAGGCGATCAGTGGCCATTCATCACACAGGCCAACACCATGCATCATGCATCCGTATTTTTGTTTTTGGAAATGATCGTCCAGTTTGTGACCGTTAAAGGTTAAATCACGCATATGCACGCCAGGTTTCAACATGTCCATATTGGTCATGATGTGTTCGTGGGCGTGTTGCATCGCGTATACCATATCGGGGCGGGGGGCCTGATCGCCAACCCACCACGTGCGGCTGATATCCACGCAAATGCCGTATGATCCCACCAAATCCGTATCAAAGGCGACGATTTCATTATTCTGCACAATGCGCGGACCGCATTCCTGAAACCATGGGTTCGTGCGCGGACCCGAGGCCAGAAGCCGCGTTTCAATCCATTCACCGCCGCGTTTGATGTTTTCAGCGTGCAGCACCGCCCAAATGGCGTCCTCACTCATATTGCCCAAGGGAACATCACGGCGCGTTATCCGCTCCATCTCGGCCACTGCGTTTTCGCAAGCAACCGAGGCACAGCGCATTGCCAAAATTTCATCTGGACCTTTGATGGAACGCGATTTTTCGGTGACTTCTTCGCCTTCCATAATTTCAAACCCCTGTGCTTCCAACGCGCGCAGGCCGTGCAGCATGATTTTATCAACCGCAAGCCGTTTGTTGCCGCCTGCGTGTTCTTCCATCAATACGCGCACTTCGTTTGAAAACACATCCGCGGCCACGTCCACTTTGTCGCCACGATCAAAGTAAAACAAATCCGCGCCCGACCGTTGTTCGCGCACCAGTGGATTGAATTCCGACAGGAAGGGAGAGTTTTTGTAATCCCAAATCACCATATACCCATCCGCACACAGTAAAACCGCACGAAACGGGTTGTGTGTGTTCCACAACTGCATATTCGTGCTATCGGTGGCGTATCGGATGTTCAGTGGATCAAACATTAACAATCCACCATATCCACGATCAACGATATGCTGTGTCAGGCGTTTCCAACGATATGCGCGCATCCGCTCCAGATTGGGTGACTGTAATCCCGCATCCTCCCACTCGCGAAAGGCCAGTTGGGTTGGGCCAATTTCAACGCGGTTATTATCATTGGGGGACCCATCATCCAGCGTGGCACCACGGGTTGGGTCAATTTTACGGTAGTCGCGGAAGTGATCGTTCATTTCAAAACTCCGATGGTCATTTTTAGCTAGCCTGCAACGGCGTAGGATCACAGGACCGTCAAAAACCGACAAATAAATTGTCGCCTTCGAGTGTTTTATGCACGCCCCTTTAGGAGGGAAAACCTTACTTTACTTTACACGTTAAGATTGTAAATCTACATCGGGGTTCAGAATTGAAAATATAAGCACTCAAAATCAATAATTTAGAAAGAGGTTTCAAATGATAAATCTGAAAACTGACACGCTCTATTCTTGGCGTTATGACGCGGATGGCACTGCGCTGAATATACCAAGCGAGGGGGCATTTGACGTGTTTGGTGGGGATCCTATTGCTGCGTTTAATCAACTTATTGATCAAGTCTATCAATCCCCAATTGTAACGCTGTGGGGGGATCATCTAAACGCCAACTTAGAAATGTTTCGTCCTGACAATGCAGATGGATTTTATGGAACATCTGACTTTCTCCAAGATTACCGTTTCAGTGGATCACCAGATAATGATTATATTCTGGGATATGGCGATGCGTTTCGGGCAAACACAGGACATGGAAATGATGTGGTTGTGTTTGGCTATGTCACTGATGCTGTGGATGATCCATTGGTGGGGGGCGATCGTTTGGTACGTGCGGGCAAAGGGAACGATCTGATCTCGTCCAGCACGTTTGAGGATAATCGCATTTTTGGCCAGCAGGGCAATGATGTGATTTCCGTCAGTGGTGCCAATAACTTTGTCAAAGGCGGGCGCGGCCAAGATGTGATTATCGCGGAAGGCATCTTTGACGATAGTGTCAGTTTGCTAAAAGGTGGACGGGGCAGTGATGACATCATCGCAGTCGGCCAAGGCAGCGCGGTTTTGAATGGGGGGCGGGGGAACGACACCTTGCTGAGCACAGTTGAAAACAGCGTATTCAAAGGCGGTCGTGGCCACGATCAAATCATCATGGATGGTCACATAAACACGGCGACAGGTGGGCGTGGCGCGGATCAATTTGTGTTCACGTTTACGGATGACGCAGACCGTATCACAACGATTACTGATTTTCAGGTTGGTGTCGATGAATTGGCAATCAGCAACGATTTTTATAACCGTTTTGATGTCAGCAACACGATCTATGGCAATGTAGATGATCCTGTGATTGGCGCAGGCGATATGATTGTGACAACCGACAACTATGGCACGGTTATTTTCCAAAACCTATCGATCGAGGACCAAATCGCAGTTGCACAATATGTAGGCAGCGAATTTGATTTTATCGGTGCTTAGGCGACTAACGCTTTGAACGACTCATGCGCATTGTTAATGTTGTGCGCATGAGTGTTATTTTGCAGCAATCCATCCCCTTTGATGCATCATTTGAAAAACCATTGCCCGGGATATCGCCGCTGGACCCGGATCAGTGGTTGATGATTGATGATGCTTACGCAGCACAGATGGCGCTGCGTCAGGAATTGATCACAACCAAACGGGATCAGGTGATTGCAATTGACCCTGCTGCCATGCCTGCTGCACAGGAGTTATTGGGGCAGGTGGTGGATTATTTCACGCGCACGGGTGCGATGCAGCATGTGGATGGTGTGGTGCAAACCCCTGATGGGCGGCAGGTGCCTGTCGCTGATGACGATCCGATGGGATGCATGGGGCAGATCGCGCAAAATGATTTTGTCATTATGGAACAGCGGGGCGAGGAACATGTCCTGACGGCGGCTGTGTTGTGTTTTCCTGCCAGTTGGCTGTTGGCGGAAAAATTCATGCGGGGTTTGGTTGGTATTCATGACCCTGTTGATCCCTATGACGATCAGATCGCAAAACGGGTTCAACGCCTGTTTGATGGCATTCAGGTGGATCGCCCACTATGGCGGTTTAATGCCCTACGCTATGCAGATCCCACCCTGTTTCAACCACGCAGCATGTATGCCCGCCGCCCGGGCGAGGAACGCCACGTCGCACGTTATTTGCGCAGTGAACGTCAAACCCTGATACGCCTGCCCAAAACTCGCGCAGTCGTGTTCGGCATTCATACATTTGTTGTGGATACTGAGGCCTGAGCGAGAGGCGAAAGCCCGCTTGGTTCAACTCTGCGGTGCATGTCCATTTGCATTTACACTATTGCACCGTGAAATCCCTCTGCGCTACGCTATCTCTGGGTGATCGGAGAGATGGGATAAAAGGATGAAACGCATTTTATGCGGGGCAGTCGCGGTGGTGTGTTGGATGACACCCGCCACGTCAGACACATTAAAACAGATATTGATTGAAGCAGGCCACAACGAAACGGCGCAGGAACGGCATGCGGTGGATGTGTATGGTTGCACCATGACGACATATCGCTGGGTGCGGCAAAAATCAGGTGAATTCACCCTATGGTCATCGTGTCAATTTGATATGACAGGGGCCGAATTGCCCTTTAACCGTGGTGCGCAATTTGTGGCGATGCCCGGGCCAACGGGGTCACAGGATACGGCGATTGTCTATTTTCAGATGCGCGCGCCCTTTGAAGCGCGCTTTGAAAAATCAAATCTGCGCGGAAAAGAGGCAGGCTCCATCCCATCGCCACGCAACGACGGCACAACGCATTCGTACGAAACCTCAGTCAGTTTTTTCTATATGCATTTTGGACAGGATGTCATTGCCAAGGCAGATCGTTTTACACGCGCCTTTGAAGATTATCGCGCAGAACACTGTTTGTTGTTGGGGTAGGGGGCTGGAGCCGTTGCCAATAGGCAAACCCGATCTGGTGACACGGTGAAAAACCAAGTCGTTTCCATAAAAAAACGCCCCGTAAAACGGGGCGTTTTCTGTGTCGATCAGACTGCTGATTAGCAGCTATAGTACATACCGTATTCCACTGGGTGTGGAGTGTGTTCGTATGTTTCGATCTCTTCCATTTTCAGGTCGATGTAACCGTCGATTT
>CAXACF010000155.1:0-5169 GCA_963967125.1 uncultured Rhodobacterales bacterium
CGTTTTGCAGCACTGTCAAAGGGGGAAATACGCACCAAACGATGCACACCGCTTTCGGATTTCAACCAGCCATAGGCGTTGTGGCCCGAAATCTTATAAGTGACGGATTTAATCCCGGCCTCTTCCCCTGGTGTTTCAGATTGCATTTCAACGCTATAGCCGCTTTTTTCCGCCCAGCGTACATACATCCGCGCCAGCATTGAGGCCCAGTCACAGCTTTCGGTGCCCCCTGCGCCTGAATGCACCTCAAGGAAGGTGTCATTTGCATCCGCTTCCCCGTTCAACAGCGCCTCAAGTTCTTTGGCGGCGGCGGTTTTCACCAAGGCTTCAATCGCGGCTTCGGCATCTTTGATCACGTCTTGGTCGTCTTCCATTTCGCCAAGTTCGATCAATTCGATGCTGTCGTTTAATTCGGTTTGCATGTTGTCATGCCCCTCGACCGCATCAATCAGCGATTGACGTTCACGCATCAACTTTTGGGCATTTTCAGGATCATTCCACAGATCGGGGTCTTCGACACGGGCATTGAATTCCTCAAGCCGATGTTTCACCGTTTCCCATCCCATGCGCTGGCGCAACAGCTCAAGCGATTTGTTGATCTCATTGACCATGTTTTGAATGTCTGCGCGCATTTGGGTTCGTATCCGTTTTAAATCTTTCTGGCGTCTTACAAAACTGCCCCTGCGCTGACAAGCCAGAATGCCCAGCGCGTTGGGTCAAATGACTGCGTTAATACAAACCGCCCGAGGACAATGTGCCAATCGTGGCCTTGGGGCCCACGACGGCAACACCGCCTGTGGAGGTTGTGACCTGCTTCACTACATCCTCACCCGGTTGGATCAGATCGAAATTTGACCCCATGGCAAAACCACCATCAAATGTCACACCAAACAATGGTTCTTCGCCTTCACGGAAAAACTCGGCAACGACGTTGTCGCCCTCTGCCTCTTCTGACAGGCGTGCACCTGAAAAGCGATCTATGTTAATGAATTGGCCGCCCTCTGGGACGCGGAATTCACCACCGCCGTATTTCTGAACGGCCGATTGCATAAATTCGTTGAATACGGGACCGCAGGTTGATCCGCCCCCTGCCCCCTTGCCCAAGGGTGATGGGCGATCGTATCCGATATAACAGCCCGCGACGATATTGGATGTAAAGCCAACGAACCAGACATCGCGCGCCTCATTCGTGGTGCCTGTTTTACCCGCGGCCGCCACGTCCAAATTCACAGTTGCCGCCGCAGTTCCGCGGTCCACAACCCCCTCCATCATCGAGGTCAGCTGATAGGCCGTGATTTCATCCATAATGCGTTCGCGGTTGGAAATGATCAATGGACTGCGCCCTGCCGCCAATTGATCATCCCCACATTCCAAACATATGCGTTGATCATGGCGATAGACTGTTTTGCCATAGCGATCCTGAATACGGTCCACCAGTGTCGGTTCCACCCGTTCCCCGCCATTTGCAAACATCGCATAGGCCGCCACCATTTTGAACAATGTGGTTTCCTCGGCCCCCAGTGAATTGGCAAGGAAGCGCCCCATATCCTCGTAAACTCCGAACCCTTCGGCATAATCGGCGATCACATCCATGCTGACCTCTTGGGCCAAACGAATGGTCATCAGGTTTCTAGATTGTTCGATGCCCGTGCGCAGGGGTGTGGGGCCGTAAAATTTGTTGGATGAGTTTTTAGGACGCCACAATCCCTGTGGCGTATCAATTTCAATCGGCGCATCCACAACGATGGTGGCAGGTGAATAGCCGCTGTCCAATGCTGCGGCATAAACGAAAGGTTTGAAACTGGACCCTGGTTGGCGTTCGGCCTGTGTCGCGCGGTTATAGACCGAGTTTGAGTAATCAAAGCCACCTTGCATGGCCAGAACGCGACCACTGTTGACGTCCATCGCCATAAAGGCGCCTTGCACCTCACTAACTTGGCGCAGGCTCCAGCGTTCAAAATTGCCCTCAGCATCTTTTAATTCACGCACGAGAACAACATCACCCAGCTCTAGCAAATCTCCAGCCACTTTGGCCTCGGGTCCTAACGTGCCGTCCTTTTTCTTTTTTCGGGCCCATCTGACGTCCTCGCGCAAAATGAAATGTCCATCCTCGTCATCTGGAACGCCTTCGATCACAATTCGGGCAGCTGAATTTCCAACCAGCGTCACAACCGCGGGATACCATTTTCCGTCCAGATCAATGTTGCGCGGCACCTTAACCGCGCGCAGGGCCGCACGTAGCGCCGCGTCATCCCCAATTAGGTCCGTATCAATCTTCTGCCCTGTTCCACGCCAGACACCTTGGGCGCGATCATAGGTTTCCAAGGCACGTTGCAACGCCACAGCGGCGACATCCTGCATTTCGGGATCAATCGTGGCACGCACGGTCATGCCGCCGCTGAAAAACTCATCCTCGCCAAAGTCACGGCTGAGCTGACGGCGAATTTCATCTGTAAAATAATCCCGCGGCGGCAAAGACGCCTTAAAGCTTTCGAAATCACCGTTTTGCACGGACAACAGGGGCATGTCCCGTTCGGCCAAATACTGATCCTCGGGCAAATACCCGTTTTGCCACATCTCGCGCAGAACGTAATTGCGCCGCTGCAACAAACGATCTTTGCGGCGCACAGGGTGAAAATCAGATGGCGCCTTAGGAAGGGATGCCAAAAATGCAGCCTCATGCGGGGCCAGTTGCCCAAGCGTTTTGTTGAAATAGGTTTGTGCCGCAGCCGTCACACCATAGGAATTCTGACCCAAGAAAATTTCGTTTAGATAAAGTTCAAGGATTTGTTCCTTATCCAAGGTTTCCTCGATCCGGGTCGCAAGGATGATTTCCTTGATCTTGCGCTCGGCGCGGCGCGATCCATCCAGCAAGAAGTTCTTCATTACCTGTTGGGTAATGGTCGAGGCACCGCGCACATTGCGTCCACGCGACACGGCCGCATCGCGAAAGGCCGCCGCGATCCCGCGAATGTCATAGCCCGGGTGGGTATAGAAATTTTTATCCTCTGCCGAAATAAACGCCTGCTTGATCATCACAGGAATTTCCTCGGCCGGGGTGAACAAACGCCGTTCTTTGGCGAATTCATCAATGATGCGCCCCTCGGTCGAATAAATGCGGCTGATTGTTGGGGGTTTATACTGCGCCAATGACGCGTGTGAGGGCAAATCGCGGCCATACATCCAGAACACGGCCCCAATAGTCAGGGCCGCGGCGATCAGACCAAGCGTGATGGTCGTAAAGATCGCGCCAAAAAAGGATAAGATGAATCGAACCAAGTGCCCCTCACGTTTTTTTCGTGTTTATACGGGGGACAAGGACATTCGTCAAAACTCTTTCCCACTGCCTGCGTGTTACTGCCGCCTTAGGGGGGCAAGGGCCGCATCAGACAAATACCAATCCAAAATGCCTGCCACCAATGCGCGCGAAAAACGTGTGCGCCATTCAGGGGATTTCAAATTTTCAAGGTCTTGTTTTGACGACATAAATCCCGCCTCAACCAGAATTGAGGGGATGTCAGGCGCCTTTAACACAGAAAAATTTGCATGTCGGATGGGGCGCGAATTCACGCGGCCAAATTCCATTAACACCGCATCCACAACTGCCCCTGCCAGCTCCCTAGACCGTGGGGTTGTTTCCAAACGTGCAAGATCAATCAAAATGCCAGACACCTCATCATCTGCGCCGCGCAGGTCCACACCAAACAGGATTTCACCCCGATCATGCCGCAGGGCCAGTTTGGCCGTCGCTTCATCCGAGGCGGTTTCAGAAAGGGTATAAACGGTTGTCCCAAAGGCCTGACCATCGGTGACGATATCCGCATGAAGCGATATGAACAAATCTGCCGAAAGCGCGTGCGCGGTGCTGACGCGATCCTCTAGGCTGACAAAAACATCCTCATCCCGCGTCAAATGCACCTGCACCCCATCGCTTTTGCGCAGGATGTCACGGATTTCGCGCGCCAAGGACAGCATTAAATCGGCCTCATGCGCGTCACCCACAACGGCGCCCGGATCAATCCCACCATGTCCAGGATCCAAAACGATTACGAACTTATCCGCATTCGACGCAGCACGCGGGGTTGTCACGACAGTTTGTTTTTCAGCTGGCTTTTTGGCTGCGGCGGCAAAACGATCCTCATCCGTTTTGGTCAACCGAATGATCAATTCCGCCTGCGCTGTTTCGGGGGCCACGGTGACGCCTGCGCTGTCCACCGACATTGGGCGCGCCAAATCAAAAACCATGCGCGACCAACCCGATTTCAAGGCCCCCGCACGCACGCCTGTGATCGACTGACTGCGCGAAAACACGTCTTCCTCGAGACCTGCAAAAGTCACCGCGTTAAATTCCACGATCAAACGTTTAGGTGCATCCAGCGTGTAGATGCGAAATGGCACGCCTTGGGAATGCTGAATGCGAATTTCGGTCCCTGAAAACACTACATCGCGCGCATAGGAACCATTTGGAATAAAGCGGGATAATGCGGAATACCCCTCTTGGGTCAGACCCATTTGGGTCCAGATTAACAGGGCTATGATAAACCTAAAGATCACGAAATAAACCCATGTTTTCGCATGAATTTTTCCAATCTTACCAGTCCCTCTTCAATATCCGCCGTGCTGCGGGCATAGGACAAACGCAAGGTTCCCGCCCCACGCGCGGGATCAAAATCCAACCCTGGTGTTAGGGCCACGCCCGCCTCTGCCAAAATCTGCTTGGAAAAGGCAAGGCTGTCGTCGGTATATTCCGACACATCCACATACACATAAAAGGCCCCGTCAGGGGGCGCAAATTTTGTAAACCCTGCTTTGGGCAGGCCCGCCATCATCAACGCGCGGTTCTTGCGATACACGTTTAGGTTTTCTTGCAATTCATCATGCGCATCCATCGCGGCCAATGCAGCCAGCTGACTGGCATGCGGGGAACAGATGAACATGTTTTGGGCCAAACGCTCGACCTGACGGATGTGATCTTCGGGAACCACCATCCAGCCCACGCGCCAGCCTGTCATCGAGAAATATTTTGAAAACGAGTTGATCACCTAACAGGCATCCGTAATTTCCAATGCGCTGACGGCTTTGGCCTCCCGTCGCCGAGCATCTGCGCAGCGAAACCGTGCTGCAGGTTGAGGGAAAAGTGCGGGCCCGGCCTGGCGAATCCCTGAACGA
>CAXACF010000156.1:0-5168 GCA_963967125.1 uncultured Rhodobacterales bacterium
CCACCGCCGCCTTGCATAAAACCAAAATTTTTGGCACCAAAAACCAAACAACGGCTTGAGATCAAATTGAAACAAAAACGCGCTTGGCAACGGATGCTTTCGGGAAGGAGATTGGATCTATTAGATCCAACGCCGATGGACATCGAGGTCGAGGATATCGCACACGGGTTGTCCTTTGTCGCACGTTGGAACGGTCAAACACACGGAGATTTTCCGTATTCCGTCGCCGAGCATTCTTTGCTGGTTCTTCGTATATTTGAAAAAATTAAACCAAAGGCAAATGTGCGCGAGCGTATGTTTGCATTGCTGCATGATGCGCCTGAATATGTCATTGGGGACATGATCTCACCCGTGAAACATGCTGTGGGTTCAGGGTATGAAGATTTAGACCAACGCCTAACAGCAGCAATTCACATTCGGTTTGGTTTGCCCGCCAAAATTCCCGCGGAGTTAAAGAAGCAGATCAAGCAGGCTGATAAATTCAGTGCGCGCCTAGAAGCATCCAAAATTGCGGGTTTTTCAGACAAAGAGGCTGACAAGTTATTTGGTGTCGTTGACGAATATTATGTGGAAACGTTCGAAATCAAACTGCGTCCCCCCAAAGAGGTCAGGAATGAATTCATCACCACATTCCACAAATTGCTAAATCAGAAATAAATTATTTCGGACTACGCTTGGCCAGGATACGCTGCAAAGTACGGCGATGCATATTCAAACGCCGCGCTGTTTCACTAACGTTCCTATCGCATAACTCGTAAACGCGTTGGATATGTTCCCAACGGACACGATCTGCACTCATCGGATTTTCTGGCGGAGGCGGAAGGTCATCTCCATTTGCAACAAGGGCATTCGTGATATCTGTCGCATCGGCAGGTTTTGCCAAATAATCCGTCGCACCAATTTTTACTGCCGCAACAGCGGTTGCAATTGCCCCATAACCCGTCAAAACAACAATACGACTATCTGGGCGCTTTTCTCGCAGTACTTCGACAACGTCTAAACCGTTGCCATCCTCAAGTCGTAAGTCAACAACGGCATACGCAGGAGGACGTGCCGTGGCGATTGCCCGCCCTGCAACAACAGAGCCTGCTGTCTCAACCTCGAAACCACGCTTTTCCATAGCCTTGGCCAGGCGGCGAAGAAACGGTTCATCGTCATCGACAAGTAAAAGAGATCTATCTTCACCTAGATCAATGCTATCGCTGGGACTCACAACTTTTCTCCACTCTCGCGTCGTCTAAGACTTAGGTTAGCGACATAAAGCTTTGGGGTCAAACGAGATATTGTCAGCTATTCTTGATGAAACAAGCTGCGGTTTCTGCAATTTGTTCGGCACTTGTGTTTCTATTGAAAAACTCAACAAACCCATGTTCGGGCAACATTAAATAGGTTTGAGTCGAATGATCCACGATATAATATTCAGGATCATCGTTATGGCGTTTGTAATACGTACGATAGGCCTTTGATGCGGCTTTTACTTGCTCTTCTGTCCCGGTTAAACCGACCATCTTGGGGTGAATATTTTCGACATATGCATCCAATGCTTCGGGCGTGTCGCGTTCTGGGTCAATCGAGATAAAGATCGGGGTGGCAGAAAGGCCTTGCGCTGCCAACAAATCTATGACCTCGGCATTGCGAACGGTATCAAATGGACACACGTCAGGGCAGAACGTATAGCCGAAATAAATCAAACTTGGCTCAACGATTACGTCTTGCTCAGTAACAGCGCGTCCTTTGTGATCAACCAACTCAAATGGACCGCCGATCGCAGCACTGCCGCCTGCTACAGCCGATGTACGACAATCGGCAAATTCATCATTACCGTCTGAAAATGGGCCTACCCCCGTTGCAAACAATACTGAGACCAATAAACCCACGCAAACAAGCAGAATTGCAGTTATTTGAATCATCCGTTGCATTGCCGTATCTTATCCCTAATCGCTGTAATATCTTGGGCATATAAGCTATTCGAAACGAAACGAAAACAGGGATGCGACAAACATGTCCGATGATCCATCGCTTTTTATTGAAGACACACGCAGTAATTGGATCAGATTACGCACATCAATCGCAATTCGTTGGGTTGCGATTGTCGGGCAGTTAATTGCAGTGTTCGTGGCGCTGCAATACTATCGCCTGCAAATTCCGATTGATTACTGCCTCTTATTCATTGGGCTTTCGATCATCGCAAACTTGCTGGCCACTTATCTATATCCCGAAAACAAACGACTATCAGAAACAGAAAACTTGTTGTTTGCTTTATTCGATTTGTTCCAACTCTCGGCTTTGATTTATCTTACTGGCGGTTTGAATAATCCATTCAGCATTTTGGTCATCGCACCAGTGGTAATATCATCTTCGGTATTGGGGATTCGATCCGCCGTGTTAATCGGGGGAATTTCACTAGTCATTGTTACGGTGTTGTCCAAATATTATCTTCCATTGATGACAGCCCAGGGATTCACCATGCAAATCCCAAAGGTCTTTGTGTTTGGGAACTGGGCAGCGATTGTCATTACCGTTGTGTTCCTGAGTATTTATGCGCGCAGAACCACCCAAGAAATGGCAACTATGGGGGATGCCCTATTTGCGACGCAGATAGCACTCTCTCGGGAACAAAAACTTACCGATCTGGGTGGCGTGATCGCCGCGGCTGCACATGAACTTGGGACACCACTGGCGACGATCAAACTAACCGCGGGCGAGTTGGTCGAAGATCTTTCAGATGATCCTGATCTGAAAGAAGATGCAGAACTGATCCGACAAGAAGCAAATCGTTGCCGCGATATTTTGCATTCGATGGGCCGGGTGGGCAAAGATGATCTGCACCTAAGGAATGCGCCATTAAGCGAAGTTTTGCGCGAGGCCGCCGAACCACATGTCGAGCGTGGTAAAATAGTCAATTCAGCAATTATTGGCGATCTTGATCCCGCTGATCAGCCAAAAATCTATCGACATCCTGAAATCATCCATGGTCTGCGCAATATGATCCAAAACGCGGTGGATTTTGCAAGTAGTGCAATTTGGGTAGACTATTTGTGGGACGAAGAAAACATCACCATTCGGATTTCAGATGATGGGAAGGGATATCCAGAGCATATGCTAAACCGTATTGGTGATCCTTTTGTACGCTCAAAAAAACAAGGGTCTGATCGCAATCAACGGCCCGGGTACAAAGGAATGGGTTTAGGTTTATTCATCGCCAAAACACTTTTGGAACGCACTGGTGCATCGTTGAAATTCGCCAACGGTTCAAACGCAGATACGGTTCGTCAAAAATCGACTGAACGATCAGGCGCAATTGTTCAAATCACCTGGGAACGTTCGCAGATTGAACATAAGTCCAAAGAGCTTGGGCCCAATATGATGCTGGAACAATATTAACGAATTATTAACCAGTTTTCCGTCCTTTGAACCCAGAATCATGGGACGTCTTTATGGAACATCTTGTTGAAATTACTGTTTTTTTGGCATCAATTTCAGCGATCCTGCTGGTTTCAGGTTTAATTATTGTAAAAACCAACTTTCCTTTGAGCTCCAAATCCGCAGAAAGCGATCAAAAGATTACATTTTGGTTTCAAGGACGTGAATTAAAGCACAGTACAGATGCCGCACATAACATGTTGCAAGACCTGAAATTGGCCGATGGTTTAACGGACTTATTAACGTTTTTTGAACATCGATTTCCTAGTGCAACATCGCTTACAGATGGCAACGACGGCATCAACGAGCTGGGTTCGTCTTGGAAGCAAGATCAGGCAATTTTGCGCATTACGAAAAAACGTGAAGATGTACAGATAGAGCTCGTGGACTCCGCCACTGCTTCTAACATTTATGCTTTGCGCCGCGCAAAACATGAATTGGAAATGGTACAGAATGTGGTAGAAAACACACCCTTTCCCGTTTGGCAAATCGCTGAATCGGGGAACGTCATGATGTCAAATGCCGCCTTCCGCGAACTTGGAAGCGATCTCGGGAAACAGCTTATTCATTTTGCAACATCAAACAATATTCACGTCGAGCGTGTGAAATTCGAAGTCGAGAAAAACAAACCACCGCACTGGTTCGATATCAACAAATTTTCATTACCCAAAAGCTCGGTTCAATATGCATTGGACGTCACCGAAATCGTACGCGCACAGCAAGCACAGAAAAATTTTGTTCAAACTCTTACAAAAACCTTTGCCACGCTTTCTATTGGTCTGGCGATTTTTGATCGAAACAGGCAACTAATGCTTTTTAATCCCGCATTGATTGACCTCACCACGCTTCCCGCCGATTTTTTAAGCGCACGTCCAAATTTGTTAACGGTGTTTGATAAGCTTCGAGATAATCAAATCATGCCCGAACCCAAAAATTATGCGACCTGGAGGGAAAAGCTTGCCATTGTTGTCGCGGCGGCGACCGAGGGGACCTACACCGAAATTTGGAATTTACCCACCGGTGCAACTTTTCGGATTTCTGGGCGTCCGCACCCAGATGGTGCATTAGCATTTTTGTTTGAAGATATAACCGCAGAAGTATCAATGTCGCGGCGTTTTACTGCCGAATTGGAACTACACCGCGAACTTTTGAATAATCTAGACGGCGCTATCGCTATATTCTCAATTTCTGGTGAATTGTATCACCAAAACGAAGCACACGCGCATTTATGGGGTGGCCTATCAACTGACCCAGAAAATCGATCGACAATCCAAGATGCCAGCAAGCTATGGCAATCACGCTCTAAACCTACCGGTCTGTGGGGAGAGATACGCGATTTCGTCAATCAAATCGACGAACGCGAAGGCTGGAGAGAGGACATAATATACGAAAACGAGCAGCGCATTAGCGTACAAATTGTCCCTCTCATGGGGCAGCATACCGCAGTTTGTTTTACCTACTAAAGCACTTGTCAGACAATTTTCGAACTGTCATTTGTGGTGCATGGCAAATTCGAAAACCGTACAATTTGACGATCCTGAACAAACAGCGATTTATGCCGCGAAGTTTGCGAAAAACCTCGCGCCTGAAGACATAATTTTGTTGAACGGGGACGTCGGCGCAGGGAAAAGTTATTTTTGCCGCGCACTTATCAAATCAGTGTTGGAATATGACGAAGATATCCCATCACCCACATTCACACTCGTTCAGCAATATGACACCGAAATCGGAGAACTCTGGCACGC
>CAXACF010000157.1:0-5165 GCA_963967125.1 uncultured Rhodobacterales bacterium
CGCAGTTACTGGGATTTCGGCTGGATGAAAGCTGTCCTGTAATCAACACGCCTTTGCGTCAATTGACAGATTTGTTTTCAACGCTGCGCACGATTGTGGTTGGTGTGCGCCGTCAGGGGGTCTTGTTTGCTCCTGAGGCGGGCGATCAACTGTTTCCAGGTGATGAATGTTACGTGATGTGCCATCATCAGGATCGACTGCGCACCACTGAAATTTTCGGAAAATCCACCGCAAAGCAAGAACGCATTGTGATTATTGGGGGTGGAAACGTGGGTCAACGTGTGGCCCAAGCCCTAGAAAAAGATGACCGTCGTATGCGCATCAAGGTGATTGAGCGCAACCGCTCTGTGGCGGAAGAGGCCGCAGACGCATTGGAACGTACAATCGTACTGAACGGGGATGGTTTGGACAGCACCCTGTTGACCGAGGCGGGGATTGGACGCGCCGATGCCGTTTTGGCGATTACGGATGACGACAAAACCAATATGTTGGCAGCCGTTCGTGCCAAATCCATGGGCTGTAAAATGGCGATTGCCCTGATCAATGACCCAACAATGGTTTCTATGATGGGAACCTTGGGGATTGATGCGCATATCAACCCCCGCGCCACAACGGTTAGTTCTATTTTGCGCCATATCCGCCATGGTCGTGTGCGTGACGTGTATTCGATTGGGGATGCCGAGGCCGAAGTGATCGAAGCACAGGTTTTAAACACCTCACCCATCGCGGGACAACGCATTCGCGACGTCAACTTCCCCGAGGGTGTATTGATTGGCGGGGTCTTGAAAAACGGCGAAATGGTGAAACCAACTGGGGGCCTAAGGATCGAAGATGGGGATATCCTTGCGATCTTTGCATTGGCCAAAGACGTACCTGAACTGGAACGGTTGCTTCAGGTTTCCATCGACTTTTTCTGATCGGCGCAGTTGTTGATATGGCAAGCGCGTTTTCAAACCTTCCCTTATTCCTAAAATTGATGTGCATTGCAGCGCTTGCCATGTGGGTGCCCGCCGTTGTCTGTTTGGTTGCAGAACAACATTATCAATCGCGCACATTTTTTTATTCGGGATTGTTGGGTCTGACTTTTGTAACGATCATGGGCATCACGCTGTCCTCGCGCATATCGCAGGGTGGAGGGCTGTCGTTGTTGATTGATTTGGGATTGGTGTATTTCGCACTTCCTGCCTTTCTTGCACTGCCCGTTCAGCAAATCATCATGAACACCAGCTATCTGAACGCCTACTTGGACATGGTCGGTGCGTTGACCACCACGGGATTGCGTGTGTTTGAGGATGCGCGCCTGCCCGAGGTTTTGCATTTTTGGCGCGCCTTTGTTGCCTGGTGTGGTGGCGCGTTAGTTTGGATCGCAGCAGGCGCCATTTTTGCGCCTCTGAACATTGGCGGGTACGAGGTTTCTGCACAAACGCGCCACGCACGTAGCGCAGGTGGATATGGGTTAAGCACGACGCAAACAACGCATTTGCTGTACCGTCAAACGAGAGAGCTGTTCCCCGTCTACCTTGGTCTAACCCTAGTCCTGTTCATTTTTCTGTTCATCGCGCAAACGCCTGCGGGGGATGCCCTGATCTATGCGATGTCGACCATGTCCACATCGGGTATTTTACCTGCGCACACGGATACGGGCGTCGGTTTCATGGGCGAGGCATTTGTTTTTGTCTTTCTAATCTTTGCGCTTAGCAGGCAAAGTTTTACGACGGATCATGGTCGTCTGAATTTTGGCGGGTTACGCGGCGATGTTGAGCTGCGCCTTGCTGGTGTTTTGATCATCGGCGTGCCGCTTTTGTTGTTCCTCAGACATTGGGCCGTGGCCCTTGGTATTGAGAGCGATAATGAACTCCTCTCTGCCTTGCGCGCTCTTTGGGGTGCCCTGTTCACGGTGGCATCGTTTTTAACAACCACAGGGTTCATCAGCGAATATTGGCAGGACGCACAATCCTGGTCGGGGCTTGATACGCCTTTCGTGCTGTTTATGGGCTTGGCCTTTATCGGTGGGGGATTTGCAACCACGGCAGGGGGCGCAAAATTGCTGCGGGTTTATGTGCTTTACCTAAGTGTGCGTCGCGAATTGGATAAGATGACCTATCCCTCTAGCGTTGGGCAATCACGATCCCATATGCGGGGTGATCTGCGGCAGGGGGCGAATATCGCATGGGTGTTTTTCATGATCTATGTGGTGGCAATTGCCGGGTTTACGGTTCTGTTCTCTGCGCTTCATCTGGATTTTGAACAGGCTTGTGTGTTGGTCTTTGCTGCACTTACCAACACTGGGCCATTGTTGGATGTGATGATGTTGCCCGAAATTGACCTGATCGCGGC
The DNA here is from genome assembly GCA_963967125.1 of uncultured Rhodobacterales bacterium. GTDB lineage: Bacteria > Pseudomonadota > Alphaproteobacteria > Rhodobacterales > Rhodobacteraceae > HIMB11. The sequence goes on from CAXACF010000157.1 coordinate 2,338, forward strand.
ACCGATTTTGTTCAAACTATCGCTTGCGCTGGCGATGATTTTGGGGCGATTGGAAATTCTTGTGGTTATAGCACTTTTGTCGCCCTCTCTTTGGCGGCGATAATTTGATATTCTAGCGTTGTCATTTGAAATTTTGACTGCTACGCTATATCCCAATCGGTTGAACAAAGAACAACAACTATAAGAAGAGGCCCAAATCATGGCATCCGACCGTCAAAATCTACAAGATGCATTTTTAAACCACGTCCGTAAGCAGAAGATTTCTGTCACTGTGTTTTTGATCAACGGTGTTAAATTGCAGGGTGTGATCACTTGGTTTGACAATTTCTGTATTCTGCTGCGTCGTGATGGACAATCGCAATTGGTGTATAAACATGCGATTTCAACAATCATGCCTGCGCAAAATGTCTCTCTATACGAAGGCGAAGAGCCAAGTTGAAATCACACGATGTGACGCCGACCCGCGCATGGGTTCTGCATCCTGACATTAAATCTGATCCTGACCGCCGTCCGGGCGAACCCGCGTTGGAAGAGGCGGTTTCTTTGGCTGCGGCCCTCCCAAACCTTGAGGTTGCGGGCGCAACATTGGTGCCGCTGCCAAAACCGCAACCGGGAAAGCTGTTTGGAAAAGGAAAGTTGGAAGAGCTTAAAACGCTGTTCCACGATCATGAAGTTGAATTGGTCCTTATTGATGGACCCGTCACACCCGTGCAACAGCGCAATTTAGAAAAGGAATGGAAGGTTAAGATTCTTGATAGAACGGGCCTGATCCTTGAAATCTTTTCTGATCGTGCGGCCACGCGCGAAGGTGTGTTGCAGGTGGAAATGGCGCACCTGACCTATCAACGGACACGCTTGGTACGGGCATGGACGCACCTTGAACGGCAACGGGGTGGTTTAGGATTTGTTGGTGGCCCTGGGGAAACACAGATCGAGGCGGACAGACGTGCAATTGACGAACAATTGGTGCGCCTGCGACGTCAATTGGACAAAGTTGTGAAAACCCGCAGCCTGCACCGCGCCGCACGCGCCAAGGTTCCGTTTCCGATTGTTGCCTTGGTTGGATATACCAATGCGGGGAAATCCACCTTGTTCAACCGCTTAACAGGGGCAGAGGTGATGGCCAAAGATATGCTCTTTGCCACGCTGGACCCCACCATGCGCTCGATCAAGCTGTCCAGTGGGGTGGATATTATCTTGTCGGACACGGTTGGATTTATCTCGGACTTGCCCACGGAATTGGTTGCAGCCTTTCGCGCGACGCTGGAAGAGGTGCTGGAGGCCGACATCATCTTGCATGTGCGCGATATCTCTCACCCTGCGACAGAGGAACAGGCCGAAGACGTTGAAAAAATCCTTGAAAGCCTTGGGATATCCGAGGATACACCGCAGCTGGAAATATGGAACAAGGTTGATTTGATTGATGCGGATGATCGCGATGCCTTGGGGAAAATTGCCGAACGCAATGATCATATCCTAACCATTTCTGCCATTACGGGGCAGGGGTTGGACGACTTGGTCAACCGTGTGTCAACGCATCTAACCCGCGATATTATCGAAGATGACATCCATCTCCCTTATGCAGACGGCCGTGCACGCGCATGGTTGTTTGAACAAGGCGTCGTTGATCGTGAAACCCAAGGTGAAGACGGCAGCCTGTTTCATTTGCGTTGGAACGCAAAACAAAAGGCGCAGTTTGAGAAATCTTTTGGGATCACTCACTCAACGGAGTGATTGTTGTGATCCCTGTCGCCGCCGCACGCGCAAGGCGGCGATCAAGCGACATTGGAACATATTCCCCCAAACGCCACAGCTGACCCAAATCATCATAATGACGCGATAGGAAATGGCCCGATTGCCCTGTCGAGGTTACAAAAACCGAACTGTCAGGATCGGCGAAATCCACCACACTGCGATACCCCGCGGCATGCACGTTGTGGAATGGGTCCACATCGCCGCCGCGCGTACGTCCCCGCAACAGGGTATTGTCGCCCCCTGATGTGGATTGTCGAATGTTGGCGAAATAATGCAACACAGGAATTTTACCCAAAACCGCGTGATCATGCGTTGCCTGATGCGCGTCTCCCCAACGCAGGGCGTTGGGATCGCGGTTAAAATTATCGCTTAGCCAGACCAGTGCATCATCCAACGCGCGGGATGCGATTTGATCACAGGTTTCTACAGGCGCGCTTTGTATCACATCACACCAGACTGAGGCACCCTCAATATCGCGGTATACCCGTTCAAGAAACAAGGGTTCGACATGGGTGAATTCCTCGGCCAATGGTCCCAATTCGTCGCGGATCAATCGTGATTGGATGGCGCGCAACCATGCGGAATAGATCAGGGGTTCGGGCAGATGTTCGTTCATCTCACCGTTCCAATCGGCTAACAGCGTCAGCGCCGTTGTGCGCTGCCAGGCCAATGTACCGCGTTCGCCTGCCTCGCCCGTGAACCACAGTTCTTTGCCGATCAATGGCAAAAGCGATTGCGCGGTAAAGCTAACAGTATCCAGTTGCGCTTCGATCAGGCTTTCGCGTGTATGCACCTTGCGCATTTCCATAAGCCGCTTCAGTCGATTGATCCGCTGGCTGTCGCCCCATTCAAAGGACACGTGATTTGGGAAATCTGCATCGGTTGTTTTGTTGTTGGTGTTCCCAATGATCCCTGTATCTGGGTTTATCACTTCGGGGCTATCGGAATAGGGCAGGCGTCCATCCCATTGATTATCCCGTACCCAGCCAAGTGCAGGCATGCGGCCTTGGGTTTGGTGGCTGATACTGCGCTTGGGCATTGCACCAATCACCTTAAACCCAATGCTGTCGCGA
>CAXACF010000158.1:0-5157 GCA_963967125.1 uncultured Rhodobacterales bacterium
ACAGAGGATCGTCGGTTTTATCAACATTTTGGAATTTCGCCACGCGGCCTTGCCAGTGCAATCCGCATCAACCTGCGCGAAGGACGTGGCCCATTGTCGGGACACGGCGGATCAACGCTAACCCAACAAACGGCAAAATTGCTGTGTATGGGAACGGAATTTGACCCGAAGAAATGGAAAAACGAACGTGCCTACGAACGCGAATGCCAAGAAGGATCGCTGTGGCGCAAAGTGAAAGAAGCGACATTCGCGCTCGCTCTTGAACTAAAATACACCAAGGATGAAATTCTAACGATTTACCTTGCACGTGCTTACCTGGGCGCAGGCGCACGCGGGTTTGAGGCCGCATCCCATCGATATTTCGGTAAATCAGCGGCAGAGGTGACGGTGTCAGAAGCCGCAATGCTGGCTGGATTATTGGTCGCTCCATCGCGATACGCGCCAACGAACAACCTGAAACGATCACAAGAACGCGCCAACCTGATCATCGGCTTGATGGAGGCGCAGGGATACATTTCATCAACATCTGCACAACTTGCCCGCATCAATCCTGCACAACTCTCAGATGCGGCCGCGGCCCAAGCGGGTGGTTATTTTGCGGATTGGGTGATGCAAGAGGCTCCAGATTTCCTAACACGCACCACAACAGAAGACGTGATAATCCAGACGACGCTTGATCAAAGCATGCAGGCCAAAGCGGAAGAAGCCCTAACATGGGTGTTCGAAAACAAAGTCAGTCCTGAGTCCAAAGCCCAAGCCGCGATTGTCGTGATGTCTGCAGATGGCGCAGTGCGTGCGATGGTTGGGGGACGGCAGACAAAGGTTGCGGGCGCATTTAACCGCGCAACGCAAGCCCTGCGCCAAACGGGATCGGCATTCAAACCCTTTGTCTATGCCAGCGCACTTGATCTGGGATATTCCCCGATGGACACGGTTGTGGATGAGCCAATCACATTAAATATACCCGGATCAGGCGCGTGGAGCCCAAAAAATTACACCAAAGAGTTCTATGGAACGGTCACCTTGAACGAGGCGTTGCGTCAATCACTAAACATCCCCGCCGTCCGCATTTCAGAGGCCGTAGGACGCGAAAATGTGCGTCGGGTCGCGTCAAACTTTGGCATTTCAACGGATCTTGCACAGGGTCCAGCCATTGCACTTGGCGCATCTGAATCAACGTTAATTGAAATGACCGGCGCCTATGCGGGCATTCTAAACCAAGGCCTCTCGGTCACCCCACATGGTATTACGGATCTACGCCTGTCTGGTGAAACATCCCTCTTTTCTGGCGGATCAAAACGTGTGGGCGAACAGGTTATCCTGAAACAAACGGCGCAAGATTTGATATTCATGATGGAAAATGTTGTGCGCACAGGAACGGGCCAGCGCGCACGGTTCGGAGAGTGGGAAATCGCTGGAAAAACAGGCACAACCCAAGGCGCACGCGATGCGTGGTTTATCGGTTTCACCGCAGACTATGTAGCCGGTGTATGGATGGGGTATGACGATAACACACCGCTTACGGGCGTCACTGGGGGTGGCTTACCTGCAGAAATTTGGCGAGAAACGATGCAACGCATTCACGAGGGTATCGCGCCAAAACCCCTACCGATGTCACGTAACATAGCCACCACTGGACAGAGTGGCACCCCCATTCAAGGCACCACAAACAACGAAAACAATGCCATTGATCGGCTATTGCGCGGAATTTTCGGCCTGAACTAGCCTGCGGTCAGAACGCGCATATCCGCGATCAATTTATCCAAGTCACCGCGACGCTTATCCAGCATCGACCCGATCTCATTGCGTTCAGAAAGCAACATCGAAACGCCTTCGACGTAAAGGTTGAATAACAATAAGGAACCAGAGCGATCTGACACATGGAACAAAACTTCCATTGGTTCTTGACCACGCAACTTTGTGGTTGTTTTGACCTCGAAATATTTTTTGACCGCGCGGGATCCAAGCACGGTGATTTCACCGCCTATAAAATCCTTAAAATATGAACCATATTTTCGCGCGATATATGTGACAAACACATCTCCAAATTCGGACAATTGTTTCTTGGTCGCGCTGCGCGCATCCGCCCCTAATGCATAACGAGACATCGTTGATACATCTGCATATTTGCGGAATATTTTTTCAAATTGCACGAATAAGGCCGCGTCAGATGAACGTGCCTCGATTGATTTGTTAATGTCTTTGGTCAATCGCGTAATCAATTTTTCCGCGTCACGTGGCGTTGCAGCGGCAATTGGGGTTGCGGCAAAAGCAGCAACGGCGCAGCCTGTTATTAAAAACACACGCCGATTAAAATTATTCGCTCCCATAAAGTTCCTCAAATAATGCATCCTCATCTTCAAATTGATAGCCAAGCTGATTACGACGACTCTGCAGGTAGAACAGCCGCGCCTGAGAATAGCTATCAGCACTTTGATAAAGCGTTTGATCGATGACGTCACCATATTCGACGCGATCGCTCAAAACCTCGCCGATTTTCGCCACTGTCGCGATGCTGTCTTGTTCTGCCGTTAATCCTGACAGTGGATTGGTTACACTATCCAATACCTTACCAAGGGCCGCGCGTTCCGTAGAAGGCCCTAGTAACGGAAGTTCGACAAACGCGCCTTCGCCCAATCCCCATTTCGCCAGAGTTTCGCCAAAATCTGTGGCGTGTGCATATTGACCATTCCAACCTGCAACATCGACCAAACCACCCAATCCGACTGTGGAATTCACCAGAAAGATGCCCGTGGATTCGATGGCATAGCCCACTTCGCCCTGTGCAAGGTGGTTCATCACATTCGAAGGCATGCCCAGATTGTTTGCAAAATTTGAAACCGCGTCTTCTACAGGATCAGGAACCACGTCACTATATGCTTGCGCGACGGGTTTCAAAACGGCTTGATCAACTGCCTTATTCAGTTCGTGCATTTTGCGATTCTGCTCTTCGTGAGGATCGTTGATTTCATCAATCGCACCCGGCTGAGCACATGCAACCAGCCCTGTTAAGCAGAATGACACTAAAACAATATTTAAACCACGCATGCGAAACATTCCCAAAAACTTGAAACAATGGCGTATAAATAGGTGAATACAGACGAAAGAAAATCGCATTGAAAATATTCAATTCACCCTGTGATGAAATTACGACATATGGTCAACAGGTTCAACGCATGTCATACTATCAAAATAATTAGATTAGGTATTTATAAATGAGCACGCCGCAGAAAAAGCGTGGCTTGGCCGAGCTACGGGATGCAAGACGTGAAAGCCGGGCTTTATATTGGTTTATCGGCATATTCAGTTTCTTTGTTAATCTTCTCATGCTGACGGGCCCGATTTGCATGTTGCAAGTTTACGATCGTGTATTGGGCAGCCGATCTGAGGCAACGTTGATTGCACTTACCATGCTTGTCGCATTTTTATACGGCATGATGGGATTGTTGGACTTTGCCCGCGGGCGGATCATGGGACGCGTTGGTGCCAATTTCCAAGCCTGACTTGATCGGCGCGTGTTTGAGGCAGTCTTGCGCAAATCCGCAATCGTAAAAGATGATCGCAGCGCCACAGGTTTGCGTGATCTTGAGGCCGTTCAACGGCTTCAAACCTCACCCGTTTTGATGGCGCTCTTTGATATACCATGGACCCCGTTGTTTTTGCTGGGGATTTTCATTTTCCACCCTTGGCTGGGATTCTTGGCCCTTTCGGGCGGCGCAGTTTTGGTCGTGATCGCAATCTTGAACCAAACTGCCACAAACACCCCACAAATGAAATCCGCGCATGCAACATTCCAATCGGACGCAATGTCAGACCAAATCAGGAATGAGGCAGAGCTGATTAGATCGCTTGGAATGACTGGGGCTGCATTTAACCGTTGGAACCAAATGCGATCAGCAGCCTTGGGTGATCAACTAAAATCCGCAGATATCGGCGGGGGCTACTCCAGCCTGACCAAAACACTGCGCCTCTTTTTGCAATCCGCAATGCTTGGCTTGGGTGCGTATTTGGTTTTGCAAAACGAATTGACCCCTGGCGCGATGATTGCAGGATCAATCCTAATGGGACGGGCACTGGCACCGATTGAATTGGCCATCGGACAGTGGGGATTGGTACAGCGCTCCCGCAAGGGATGGGATTCACTTGCAACCCTGTTAGGAGAAATTCCACCCGAACCGCAAAAAACACCCCTGCCCCAACCGCGTGCTAGATTAGAGGCGCAGGCCGTCACCGTTATTCCGCCTGGACAGCAACAAGCATCACTGCGCGCGGTAAGTTTTGATATCAAACCAGGCAGCGCCGTTGGCGTGATTGGCCCATCAGGCGCAGGTAAATCAACCTTGGCACGCGCCATAACGGGGGTTTGGCGCCCTGCGGGTGGTAAAATACGATTGGACGGTGCATCGCTGGACAATTACGAACCTGATGTTTTGGGCCATCATATCGGGTATTTGCCCCAGCGCGTACAACTGTTTGATGGAACGATTGCTGATAACATTGCGCGCCTTGATCCAAATCCTGATCCTGAAAAAATCGTTACTGCCGCGAAAAAAGCAGCCGCACATGACATGATCCTAAAATTGCCAGAGGGCTATGATACAGTCGTAACAACCACTGGTGGACGTCTATCGGGCGGACAGATCCAGCGCATCGGATTGGCCCGCGCTATGTATGACGACCCCGTGTTTTTGGTTTTAGATGAACCAAATTCAAATCTGGACAACGAAGGCTCAAATGCGCTTAACGCCGCCATTCGCGCAATGAAAGCAGACGAAAAATCCGTCATCATTATGGCGCATCGACCCGCCGCAATTGAAGAATGTGATACGCTTTTGGTTTTGGAAAACGGCACACGCGTGGCGTTCGGGCCAAAGGACGAAGTCATGCGTGCAGTCGTCAAAAATCACGCCGAGATTGAAAAATCGGCAACGCCCGGAGGTGTATCATGAGCGCACCGACAAAGCAGTTTTCATCCCTTAAACCCCTTTTGATCGGGCCCTGAGGCTCCGCGGATTATGGAGCTCAGCTGGGGCAATCCCGATCATCCGCAATTGGCCGTCGTGGGGAAGGGGGTTGCCTTTGATACAGGCGTACTCAAACTCAAAACCGGCAATTACATGCGCTTGATGAAGAAAGACATGGGCGGCTCGTCGCATG
>CAXACF010000159.1:0-5148 GCA_963967125.1 uncultured Rhodobacterales bacterium
ACCTATAAATTAGGGGTTATGGTTGAAACGCCACGTGCGACCCTGCGCGCAGATGATATCGCACAGCATTCGGCATTTTTAAGTTTTGGTACTAACGACTTAACACAAATGACCTATGGTTTGTCGCGCGATGATGCAGGCCGGTTTATGTCCGATTATGTGAACCAAGGCGTATTTCCAGAGGATCCGTTCCATACCCTAGACACAGAAGGTGTAGGAGAACTCTTGCGCATTGGGGTTGATCGTGCGCGACAGGTTGATCCCGAAATCGTTTTGTCGATTTGTGGAGAACATGGCGGTAGTCCTGAATCCATCGCGTTTTGTCGTCAGATCGGCATGGATTACGTATCCTGTTCTCCGTTCCGTGTCCCGGTTGCAAAGCTTGCGGCAGCGCAACTTGCCATTGCAAGCAAAACAGGCTAAACCCCCGCGCAACAATCGGGGAGTGGCGCAACCATTCGTCATGCAAACATTGCATGATTAACCAAGGGACATTCGAAAACGCATATTTGTGCGACTGAGTGAAACACCAAAATGACACGTCTGATTTCATGTTTTGTGGCGATTTTCGTCCTTGCAACCCATGCCTATGCCGAACGCTCACTTGATCCAATTATGGGTTTGATGCGCCTTGATCAGCAAAAATTTACAGCCCTTCCTCATCGCGATCTTGGCCCAGTTAGCGCACCAAAGACGGATGCAGGTGTTTTCTCTAAGGCGTATTTGCGCAGTTTGCCTGTGGCAAAAGGCGGCAAAGAATGGGCCTGTTTAACCGAAGCGCTTTATTTTGAAGCGCGGGGTGAAACCGTGAAGGGCCAGTTTGCCGTGGCCGAGGTTATCCTAAACCGTGTGAGTAGCCCTTCCTTCCCTGACACTATCTGCGGTGTGATCAATCAGGGAACGGGCCGCAAATTTGCCTGCCAATTTACCTATACCTGTGATGGACGCGCCGAAGTGATCCGCGAACCAAAGGCCTATGAAATGGTGGGCAAGGTTGCGAAAATGGTGATGGATGGTATGCCGCGCACATTAACGGATGGGGCGACATTTTATCATACCAAGGCCGTGCGCCCACGTTGGTCCCGCGTTTTCGAACGCACCGCAACCATTGGTTTTCATCATTTCTATAAGAAACCAGTGCGCGTTTCCCAAAATTAATTCACACTAGACGCGGCGGCAAAAAAACTGCAAAACCTGTGCGAAGATTGGGCATAGGAGCCAACCCATGAATGATGAAACCAGATTGGCATTTGCCCATCCGCTTGAACGTGCAAAAGCCAGTTCAATTTCAACGCAGTACGACCGTATTTCGTTACGCGATCACATTGTCGAAGTTGAAATCGGCGCTTTCCAATTAGAGCGCGGTGTGACCCAGCGGGTCAGTTTCAACATCGTGGTCGAGGTGCAGCCAATTGAACAACCCATCTTGGACGATGTGGATCGCATCCTGTCCTATGATCGCCTGACCGAGGCGATTGCAATCGAACTGGGTGCGGAACGGTTGAACTTATTGGAAACTCTGGCGCAACGCATTGCCGATCGCATTTTGTTGGAACCTCAGGCTATTCGTGTTTTTATTCGTATTGAAAAACTGGATCGTGGCCCCGGTGCCTTGGGTGTCGAAATTGTGCGTGGCGGGCGTGGATATGCGCCCGTTGCCGAACCAGAAGCGGCGCATCCAAACATCGTGTTCATTTCAAATTCGGCGTTAGCGGGGCAAGATATCTCGGATCTATTGTCGCGATTACACGCGCAAAACGCAGCCGTTGTTTTGTGTGTAGAAGCCGTCGAAGGACCGCGCACCCATACCAGTGACCCCATCGCTCAGGCGCATATTGATTTACTGTCCGTTGAACAGAATGCCTGGATGATTGCCACACATTCTGATCACTGTGATGTGGTTGCAACGCGCACTGAATTGGACTGGGCCATCAAAAACAATCGGTTGGCCATTTGGGCACCCACCAAAATGGTTATGGATGCGACGGACACATTTGAAAGTTTTGCGCCAGCGTCACTGGCGATTTGGTTGGGGCATGAATTGGATGCTAAATCTTGTTCCTTGATCGGTGCAGAAACTGTGGATGGTGTGAACGGCCTGCAATCAATCAATGATTTTGATATTTCGGCGCTGTGCCGATAGGAGCATTGCTGAATGCGTTACCTGCGTCCCCTTTTGCAACGCGGTACTGACCGCCCAGAGCATGCGGTTTCTTTTTGCGATCCAAACTATTGGTTCACGGAATGCGTTCTATACGCGCGCGATGGTGACATGGGCCGCATCTCTGTATACGATCTCAGCGAAGATGAAGTGATGCGTCTGACGCAGCCACGTGCGGATATCCAAGGATTGGTGTTTAACAAACCCATCATTATGGGGATCCTGAATACCACACCTGATAGCTTCTCAGATGGGGGGCAATTTGATGCACTTGAGGCGGCTGAACGTCACGGAATACTGATGCAAAATCAGGGTGCAGATTTGATTGATGTGGGTGGTGAATCCACCCGCCCAGGCGCAAACTATGTTGAAATTGACGAGGAAATTGCCCGCACAGCGCCCAAGATCAACAAACTTGCTACTGTCCTCTCGGTGCCCATGTCGATTGATACGCGCAAGGCCGCCGTGGCGCGTGCCGCGATTGAGGCCGGCGCACACATTGTGAATGATGTATCGGGATTTATGTTTGATCCTGACTTGGCACCATATTGCGCGGCACACAATATCCCCGTTTGCATTATGCATGCGCAGGGTGATCCCAAAACCATGCAGGATAATCCCACCTACGATAATGTTGTTCTGGATGTATATGATTTCCTTGAACAGCAGATCGCGCGGCTTGAACATTTGGGCCTTGAACGTCGGCAAATTATTGCGGACCCTGGGATTGGGTTTGGTAAAACGCTGTCACACAATCTAGAACTGCTAAAAAACATCGGCGTGTTTCACAGTCTGGGGGTTCCGATTTTGTTGGGTGTATCGCGCAAGGGCATGATTAAAACTATATCGGGCGCACAGCAGGCAGCAGATCGTGCGCCGGGATCTATTGCTGTTGCCTTGGCCGCGCGCGCCCAAGGTGTTCAGATTTTCCGTGTCCACGACGTGGCTGAAACCAAACAGGCATTTGATTTATTTGAAGCAGTAGAGCAGGGGCATTTTGATGGGACGTAAATATTTTGGAACCGACGGTGTCAGAGGACGTGCCAATCAACATCCCATGACGGCTGAGATGGCGTTAAAAATTGGGGCTGCTGCAGGGCATTATTTTCGCCGCTTTTCGGATCGCACACATCGTGTAGTGATCGGTAAAGATACGCGACGTTCTGGGTATATGTTTGAAAATGCTCTGACGGCTGGCCTAACCTCGACTGGAATGGAGGTATTGTTGCTGGGGCCTGTGCCAACGCCTGCGGTTGGTTTGTTAACCCCATCAATGCGTGCCGATTTTGGGATTATGATTTCGGCAAGCCATAATGCATATCATGACAATGGAATCAAATTTTTTGGTCCAGATGGATTTAAACTATCTGACGAGGCGGAAGAAGAAATTGAACGCCTGATCGACGAAGGTGTCGCACTAAACGATGCGGACAGTATTGGGCGGGCACAGCGGATTGATGATGGTATGTATCGCTATGTGGAACGGGCCAAATCCTCGTTCCCGTCGGGGATGCGACTTGATGGGATGAAGGTGGTTGTGGATTGCGCCAATGGCGCGGCCTATCGCGCAGCACCTGAGGTGCTATGGGAATTGGGGGCGGATGTTATTCCCGTTGGTGTGTCCCCAAATGGGCGCAATATCAATGACAACTGTGGATCAACACATCCCCAAACCGCGGCAGAAACCGTTGTTGCGCATGGGGCGGATTTGGCGATTTGTTTGGATGGAGACGCGGATCGGATCATTTTGGTCGATGAAAAAGGTCAAGTTGCAGATGGCGATCAACTGATGGGTTTGATGGCCGCTGGTTGGGCCGCAGAAGGGCGATTGGCGGGAAACGCACTGGTTGCCACGGTGATGTCAAACCTTGGGCTGGAACGGTTCTTGAACGGTTTGGGCATCACGCTGGAGCGTACGGCGGTGGGCGATCGGTATGTGGTTGAGCGGATGCGTCAGGGTGGCTTTAACCTTGGCGGTGAACAATCGGGTCACATTGTGATGACGGATTATTCTACCACGGGTGATGGTCTGATGGCGGGGCTACAGTTCTTGGCGGAAATGGTGCGCTCGGGGAAAAAGGCGAGCACGCTTGCAAATACCTTTACTCCCGTGCCGCAGTTGTTGAAAAACGTGCGTTATCAGGCAGGTCAAACCCCGCTTGAAATACCCGCGGTTCAGGCCTCAATCGCCAATGCCGAGGCGCAACTGGATGGAAAAGGGCGCCTGTTGATCCGTAAATCAGGGACCGAACCCCTAATCCGTGTGATGGCAGAATGTGAAGACGCCGCATTGTTGAAAGAAACGGTGGATACAGTTGTTGCATCTGTCGAAAAGGCGACGCGCTAAATCGCTGCGCGATCGCCCGAGGCATGTATGTTTATTCGGAGCGAAATAGGCGTTTCAACGCGCCATATTGGCTAAGGCACAGGCCAATCAAGATCAGTGTCATCGCCAGGAATAGATTTTGGCGCGGCGCTTCGCCCAAAATTACGATCCCCAAAATGACCGACCACAGCGGTACCTGATAATTTGTCAGGCTCATAAATACGGGCCCTGCAGAGCGGATCGTTAAGATACGCAATAAATTTGCCCCCGCTGTTGGGACCAATCCCAAGTATAGAATAATCCAAAGAGTGTTTGTCGAAATTGCAGGCGGCGGTCCCTCGATCGTCAGTGCAAAGCAAAGCGACGTGATCGCCCCAATGATCAGGGGGATCGCCGCAAGGCCCAGTGGATCAATCGGTGGGAGGCGACGAATGATAACAGATGAAATGGCATAACAGGATGCTGCCAACAGGCAAAACACCCGTCCCCATAGTTCCATGTCACTGCCACTGGGGGCAAGCGCCTCTGGTCCGATCAACAGCGCGACACCGCCAAAGCCGATCAAAAATCCAATTGTACGACGCAGGGTCATTTGTTCGCCGGGGACCAAGAAATGCGAAAGCGGCAGAAGTAGCAGTGCAATGGAAGCCATTGAAACAAG
>CAXACF010000160.1:0-5134 GCA_963967125.1 uncultured Rhodobacterales bacterium
ATGCAAAGGTGTGGCCACGTTTTTGGGGATTTGCCTGGCGATTGCATGGCCTATGGGAATTGCCGCATGCCTGACATGGCTCGTGACTGCAGTCGCATTGCGCATTTCATCGCTGTCGGCATTGGTTGCCGCGGCTTTGGCGCCAATTTGTGCTGCACTGCTTGGGTATTCAACAATTTCGGGTTTGGCCGCTGCGCTAGCACTCTTAATTTTTTACCGTCACAGTGCAAATATTTCGCGCATCATCGCAGGGACTGAACCAAAAATCGGCGCATCAAAATCCTGATTTTTGGTAAAATTCCTGCATCAGCTTAACGCATTCCGCCTGATGGGTCATTGGCACCATATGACCCGCCCCATCAATCGCGTGATCGCTGGCTTGGGGCATCAATTCGAGCAATGCAGTGTGAATATCCTGCATGATTGGAATGCTGCGCGCGCCCCGAATAAACACTGCAGGACCCTTGTAATTCGCCAAACCTGTCGGTCCCAACAACCCATGCTTATCCTGATGCAGCGCGGGTGTTCCCGCATCAACCACATCAATTTTATTAATCATTGATTGGCGTAAATTTGGGGGGATCGCCTCCCAAGGGGTGCCATCGCCCCACATTTTCAAAAATTCGATTGTTGCGCGCTCTTTATTATTGTTGTTGATTGCCTCAACAAAATCTTGCGCCTCTGCCTCGTACGATGCCCGCAGTTTTGGCGTACGTTGAAAGGCTGCTTCAACAAACACAGGTTCGAACAAAACGACGGATTTGATGCGCTCTGGCATCTGGGCCATCAATCGCAACGCAACGGTCGCGCCAAAGGAATGCCCAATCAAATGGATCGGGCCGTCGATAAAGCTTTCGGCGACTTCTGTGACACGATCCTGCAAATCACCGTTAAAATCCCAATCGCCACTTTGACCATGGCCAGGAAGGTCAAAGGCGGTCGTCGTAAAGCGTTGTTCAAGCGCCATTGCCATTGGCGCCATGGCACGTGCCGACGACAGGGTACAATGCATCATCAAGGCGCGTTCGTTCCCATCGCCCAACACCATGTGATTGATGGACAAACCTGCGCGTGTATCTTTTGTCACTTTAGCTGCCTTTGGTTAGATGTGCCTCAAGATCCCCAAGTCGGTCTTGACCCCAGAATTTTGCGCCGTCTTCTAACACATAGAATGGCGCGCCGAAAACCCCATGTGACACTGCGTCCTCTAGGTTCTGCGCGTATGTTTCGGCCCCACTCAGCATTCCAGACATCGTTAAACTGCGATCAAATCCATTGGAAGCCAACAAATCCTGTAGAACGGCATCATCGGCAATGTCCTTTTCCTCGGCCCAAGCGGCGCGTAAAATTCCCTGCACCAATCCACCTAAATCCCCATTTCCCGCATTCTGCGCCGCGATGATCGCATAGGATGCAGGTGCGGGGTTAGTGGGCACATGTGCAGGTGACAAATGAAATGGCATATCCAACATTGCTGCGCGACGCGTTAGATCCTGTGCACGATAATCAAGTCGCGACGGATGTCGATCAGGCAAGGCAACACCCCCTGTACGCCCGAACAGTGAAACAACGTCGACGGGACGATAATGAATCGACGCACGCACTTTTTCCGCGATATTTTCCAACGCACCTCCCGCCAGATAGGTGTATGGCGACAATGGTGTGAAAAAATAATCGATTTTTGGCATATTTTGATATCCTTTTGAGGCAGTCGCGCCTTTGTTTGCTTTGCCTCACGGTAATGCCATGCTAAGCGAAGTCAACGTCACGAATCTGTAACATTTCGCACCTGGGGACTGAAATCTATGGCAGCAAATGAACCAAAACTCATCGCCGGCAACGCCAACCTACCACTCGCCAAAGCCATCGCGCGCCGCATGAGTTTGCACCGTGGATTAACCATTGATCTTGTGGACGCACGTGTTGAACGTTTCAACGACCAAGAAATCTTTGTAGAAGTGTTCGAAAATGTGCGCGGCGAAGATATGTATATCATTCAGCCCACATCAAACCCAGCGAACGACAACCTTATGGAATTGTTGATTATGGCCGATGCGCTGCGTCGTTCATCCGCATCACGCATCACGGCTGTCATTCCATACTTTGGGTATGCACGCCAAGACCGCCGCACCAAGGCGCGTACACCCATTACAGCGAAATTGGTTGCAAATATGATTGTCGAGGCGGGCATCGAACGCGTTCTGACGATGGATCTGCATGCGACACAGATCCAAGGCTTCTTTGATATTCCTGTTGATAACCTTTACGCGTCCCCAATTTTTGCATTGGACATCCAAAGTAATTTCGCTGATTCAATGGACGACATGATGGTGGTGTCACCCGACGTTGGCGGCGTTGCGCGCGCGCGTGAATTGGCCAAGCGCATTGGTGCGCCCCTGTCGATTGTGGACAAACGTCGTGAAAAGGCAGGCGAGGTTGCAGGCATGACGGTTATTGGCGATGTAACAGGCAAAAAATGCATTATCGTTGACGACATGTGCGATACAGCAGGAACACTGTGTAAGGCCGCAGAAGTGCTGATGGAAGCAGGTGCAAGCGAGGTTCACGCGTATATCACACACGGCGTGATGTCTGGGCCTGCTGTGGAACGTGTTACAAATTCAGTTATGAAATCATTGGTCATCACCGATTCAATTGAACCAACCGAAGCGGTGAAAGGTGCGCATAACATCCGTATCCTGCCGACTGCGCCAATGTTTGCCCAAGCGATCCTAAACACTTGGAACGGCACATCTGTTTCATCCCTGTTTGATGATCAGACGCTAGAGCCCATTTACGACGGTTTGCTTTAGGCGTTACACGTCCCAGATTTCATCTGGATCAATCGCCTCGCCAATTGCCTGCCATGTAACATGCATGCGGGCAATTCGGGTATCGTCCCATGTTTCAAAACTGGCTGTGAAACCGCTTTCTGTAATATCAATGGCCTGCAATTTCATGCGAAAGTTTGTTTCGCTATGAACATCCCACAATGAAATGTTCAATGTGACAGAGGGAGGGCTGATGAATTTTTCTTTGAAGGTGATGCGTTTGTGACGTTCGCGTGGCCCTGTTCCAACCCACATCTCGCCCGCTTTATCAAAGTCAGAAAACATCGTGAATGTCCCACTTTGAATGCCGATCTTATTCGAAGAAATCAGTTTCATACTCTTCCACCTAAACCGAGGTTTAGATGACACAAAAAAAGAGGGCAGCGCAAGCCACCCTCTTTCATCATTTGCGGGAAATTATCCTCTTGAGAACTCTGGATAGGCCTCCATCCCCAATTCGGACGTATCCAAACCGTTGATTTCATCCTCTTCGCTGACGCGAATACCCATGACCGCTTTCAACACTGTCCATAGAATGCCGCTGGTGACACAGACGAACAATCCAACGATCACGATTGAAATGATCTGCACGCTGAAACTTGCATCGCCATTCGTCAGCGGCACGGCCAAGGTTCCCCAGATACCTGCCAATAGGTGAACGGGGATCGCACCGACAACATCGTCAATCTTCATGCGATCCAACATTGGAACCGCTAGGACTACGATCACGCCACCGATACCACCAATCAATGTGGCCGCACCCAATGATGGTGTCAGAGGTTCTGCCGTGATGGAAACAAGGCCCGCCAATGCACCGTTTAGGATCATGGTAAGGTCAGGTTTACGATACAGCATTTGTGTTAGGATCAGTGCCACAATCGCACCACCCGCAGCGGCCGCGTTTGTATTGGCAAAGATACGAGAGATATCAGCAACATCGCCAATCGATCCCATTGCCAATTGTGAACCGCCATTGAAACCAAACCAACCCATCCACAGGATAAATGTCCCCAATGTTGCAAGCGGTAGGTTTGAACCCTGCATTGGAATAACACGGCCGTCTTTGGCGTATTTACCGATACGTGGACCAAGGATCAGCGCACCCATCAATGCCGCCCATCCACCAACAGAGTGAACAACAGTTGAACCCGCAAAATCAAGGAAACCCATCGCATCAAGGAAACCACCGCCCCATTTCCAGCTGGCCTGGATTGGATAGATGACGGCTGTCAACACGATGGTGAAAATTAGAAATGGCCATAGTTTGATCCGTTCGGCCAAGGTGCCCGAAACGATTGATGCCGTCGCGGCACAGAACATCATCTGGAAGAAGAAATCTGAACCAGTGGACGCATATCCATAATCGTCAACGCCATCTGCGCCAACGCCAACCGCCTCAAGGACAGCTGATCCAAAGACACCAGATAGAATGCCTTCAACCGACCATGTCCCCAGCGGATACATAAGGTTGTATCCGATCAAGTAATAAAAGACCGCAGCCAAGGAAAAGAGCGCCATATTCTTGGTCAACTGCATCGTGACGTTTTTGGAACGCACCAATCCCGCCTCTAGCATGGCAAAACCCGCGGCCATCCAGAAAACCAAAAAGCCACCTATTAAGAACAACAGAGAATTCAAAATGAAAACGCTATCCGTTGGAACCGCAACGGCAACGTCCTGTGCAAATGCGCTACTGGCGGTTCCCGCCAGACCCAGCGCAGCAATTGAAATCCGAGTACTAAGTTTTTTCATGATCTCATTCCTTCTAAATTGCGTCCGCGCCGGTTTCGCCGGTACGCACACGAATTGTTTGTTCCACGTCTAGGACAAAGATTTTTCCGTCCCCAATTTTCCCAGTGCGCGCAGTGTCGGTGATTGTTTTGACAACGTCATCTGCTTGCGCCGCTTCGACGACCAATTCGATACGAATTTTGGGAACAAAATTTACGGTGTATTCAGCACCACGATAAATCTCGGTATGGCCAGACTGTGCGCCAAACCCTTTGATTTCGGACACCATCATGCCTCTGACACCTTTTTCCGTCAGGGCTTCTCGAACCTCATCCAACTTATAAGGTTTAATTGTTGCTATGATCAGTTTCACATCGTCCTCCTTGGACTTACACAAAATTCCATGGCACCATTCAAGGCGTGAAATTCCTGATTGAGAAGAAATCCAAGGCAAATTCGCGCCAAAATCCGCATTTTTGCATAAATTTTAATCTATAATTTTGAAATGATTACTAATTGGTCATTTTTACCATGCTTTTTAGCACTTTTTTACGCGCATTCGACGTCAATTT
>CAXACF010000161.1:0-5127 GCA_963967125.1 uncultured Rhodobacterales bacterium
CAATCGTGCCGATGTTACAATGCGGCTTACTGCGATCAAACTTTTCCTTTGCCATCATGGCCTCCTGTTAATTTAGGATCAGCCCTACACATGCAGGACTGATCGTTTTCCAATTAGGCGTATTTCGCCTGAATTTCGTCTGAGATGTTCTGTGGAACTGGGTCATAGTGGTGGAACTGCATCGTAAACTGTGCACGTCCAGATGACATAGAACGCAAGTTGTTGATGTAGCCAAACATATTCGCCAATGGAACCATCGCATCAATCGCAATCGCGTTACCGCGAGGCTCTTGACCCTGAACTTGGCCACGGCGAGATGTCAAATCACCAATGATGTTACCAGTGTACTCTTCTGGAGTGATAACTTCTACGCTCATGATTGGCTCAAGAAGTTTCGCACCCGCTTTTTTCATGCCTTCACGCATACACATACGTGCCGCGATTTCGAACGCAAGTACAGAAGAGTCAACATCGTGGTACTTACCGTCGATCAAAGCAACCTTAAAGTCGATCACGGGGAAGCCTGCCAATGGGCCGCTATCCATAACTGACTGGATGCCTTTTTCAACACCAGGGATGTATTCTTTTGGAACTGCACCACCAACGATGCGTGATTCAAATGAATAGCCTTCGCCTGCTTCAGTTGGAGTGATGATCAATTTGACCTCACCGAACTGACCAGAACCACCAGATTGTTTTTTGTGCGTGTAAGCATGCTCAACCTCGTGAGAGATTGTTTCACGATATGCCACCTGTGGCGCACCGATGTTCGCTTCCACTTTAAATTCACGCTTAAGACGATCAACCAAGATATCTAGGTGAAGTTCACCCATGCCCTTCATGATCGTTTGACCAGATTCTAGATCTGTTTCAACGCGGAAGGATGGGTCTTCTGCCGCTAGACGTGCAAGACCAGCTGACATTTTCTCTTGGTCGCCTTTTGTTTTTGGCTCAACAGCAATCTCGATCACAGGATCTGGGAATGTCATTGTTTCAAGAACAACAGGTTCTTTCATGTCACATAGCGTGTCACCAGTTGTGGTTTCTTTCAAACCAGCAAGTGCGATGATGTCGCCTGCGAATGCTTCTTCGATCTCTTCACGGTTGTTTGAGTGCATCATCATCATACGACCGATACGCTCACGCTTGCCTTTGGTAGAGTTCAGAACGCTATCGCCTTTGTTCATTGTACCTGAATAGATACGTGTGAACGTCAATGAACCAACAAACGGGTCGTTCATGATTTTGAACGCTAGGCCAGAGAACGGCATTGCATCGTCTGCACGACGTGCGATGTTACGCTCTTCGTTTTCGTCACCTGGTGCAAAGCCCATGTAATCAACAACGTCCAATGGGCTTGGAAGATAGTCGATCACCGCGTTCAACAATGGCTGAACGCCTTTGTTTTTAAACGCTGAACCGCCAAGAACAGGAACGAACGCCATTTCCAATGTCCCTTTACGTAGCAGGCTACGTAGTGTTGGAACATCTGGCTCTTCGCCTTCTAGGTACATCATCATCGCGTCGTCGTCCATTTCGACGGCCGCTTCGATCATTTTACCACGCCATTCGTCTGCCATGTCTTTCAGGCTATCGCGAATCTCTGTTTTGATCCATGACGCACCAAGGTCTTCACCCTGCCACAACCACTCTTCCATTGTGACAAGATCGATCAAACCTTCAAGCTCGGTCTCTGCACCAATTGGGATACCTACTGGAACGGCACGTGCGCCTGTACGATCCTCGATCATGTTGACACAGTTAAAGAAGTCCGCGCCGATTTTGTCCATTTTGTTAACGAACACGATACGTGGAACTTTGTAACGGTCGGCCTGACGCCAAACTGTTTCAGTTTGTGGTTCAACACCTGCGTTTGCATCAAGAACACAAACAGCACCGTCCAAAACCGCCAATGAACGTTCAACTTCGATTGTGAAGTCAACGTGACCTGGGGTGTCGATGATGTTCAAGCGGTGCTTTGGTGTGTCAGCAGTTTCACCGTCTTCTGTACGTTCCCAGAATGTGGTTGTTGCCGCAGACGTAATTGTAATACCGCGCTCTTGCTCTTGTTCCATCCAGTCCATAGTGGCCGCACCGTCGTGCACCTCACCGATGTTGTGTGACTTACCTGTGTAGTACAAGATACGCTCAGAGCAGGTTGTTTTACCCGCATCGATATGCGCCATAATACCGAAGTTACGATATAGATCTAATGGATATTCGCGTGCCATTTTTTAGCTGCCTTATCTGAATTACCAACGGTAATGGCTGAATGCTTTGTTCGCATCGGCCATTTTGTGTGTATCTTCGCGCTTCTTAACAGCCGCACCACGAGAGTTCACTGCGTCAAGTAGCTCACCCGCTAGACGCTCTTCCATTGTGTTTTCGTTGCGTGAGCGAGACGCAGAAATCAACCAACGGATCGCAAGCGCTTCACGGCGCTCTGGGCGAACTTCGACTGGAACCTGGTATGTTGCACCACCAACGCGACGCGAACGAACCTCAACAGAAGGTTTGATGTTGTCTAGCGCTTCGTGGAACACCTCAACAGGTGCGCGCTTTACTTTTGACTCAACACGGTCAAGAGCATTGTAAACAATCTTTTCAGCGACGGATTTTTTACCATCGATCATAAGGTTGTTCATGAATTTTGATAGAACACGATCACCAAATTTGGCGTCGGGCAATACTTCACGTTTTTCAGCAGCGTGACGACGGGACATTCAAATTTCCTCTTACTTCGGACGCTTAGCGCCGTATTTCGAACGGCGTTGCTTACGATCTTTAACGCCTTGTGTATCAAGCACACCACGTAGGATGTGGTAACGCACACCTGGAAGGTCTTTCACACGACCACCGCGGATAAGAACAACTGAGTGCTCTTGCAGGTTGTGCTTTTCACCAGGGATGTAGCTGATGACCTCAAAGCCGTTTGTTAGGCGGACCTTAGCCACCTTACGCATCGCCGAGTTAGGTTTCTTTGGAGTAGTCGTGTAAACGCGAGTACAGACGCCACGTTTTTGTGGGCACTGCTCTAGGTGCATTGACTTCGACCGTTTTACTTTTGGCTGCCGTGGCTTACGGATCAGCTGTTGAATCGTTGGCATTCCGGTAAGTTCCCCGTTCGCTCAAACTAAAATATCATGCACGAGGTGTCCCGTGCGGCTCAGGTCGCATATCGCGCGTCCGCAATACACAAAGACCGCATGCGTTCCCAAATCGCGGAAACGACGCGGCGGATTTTCAGAGGATCGAGGCAGGGCCTGGATCTTGACCACTTCAATTATGAAGTTCGGCGATGGGGCGACCCCCACTCCGAGATAGGGGGCGTATAGGCAGAGTCGGCACCATTGTCAACATCTGAGCAGAAAGCTTTCATATTCTATTCATATATGGTTGAACACTGCCCCATTTATCCAGATACTTTACCCAGATAACGAAACCATATCGCGGGAAAAACGATCAGATGCAAGTGATTGGGCTTTGTCGATTTTCATATCCCGCATTGGGCGGATTTCAACGCGAACATGAAACCATCGAACAACGCAAGGCGTTTTTATACGAGGACGCTCGTCTAAAACATCGTTTGCGCTTATTTCAGGCGTTCAATCTACCCTCAATCCTTGCTCAGACTGACACGGATTTTCAGTATCTGATCCTAATTGGCGATGATTTGCCCGCTTGGGCCCGCGATCAGTTGGACGATCTGACCAAAGCAGCGGATCACATTAAAATCCTGCCCTATCCCCCGCATCCACATCGCCAAATTGCGGCGCAAGTCATCCTAGATCATGTGGATGCCACACATACGCATTCAATTCAGTTTCGTTTGGATGATGATGATGCGGTCCATCGCACATTCGTTGAACGTTTGAAAACCGATGCGGCGGCGGGCGTGATTGATTATGCAAACAAACCACGCTTTGCCCTTGATTACGCACGCGGCTATGCGATCCGGCCTTCGGTTGAAGGACTGCAGGCCGAGGAATTGGTGCGAAATTTATGGACGCCCGCATTAGCGGCCGTTTTCAAAACATCGGCTAAAAATACGATCATGAATTTTGGTCATCACAAACTGGACCAACACATGCCGGTGATCAGCGATTGGGACACACCCATGTTCCTTCGATCATTTCATGATGAAAACGACTCGGCATCCGCAAGAGAGCTGGATCGATTTAAATTCACACCTCTCACCATCCAACAACAACACCACCTTAAAACCGACTTTAACGTCGATGTTGATCTGATTAGGCGGTTGTGGACTGACGCCTAATACGCGCCTCTCGCAACATGGTATACCCACCAGATAGTGCGATGATCGCCGCCCCAATCAATGTCAGCGCATCGGGCCAATCGCCAAACACCCACAGACCAATGAACAATGTCCAAATGACTGCCGAATATCGGAACAGCGCCACAAACGAGATATCCCCAACGCGCATGACCAAAACACTGAATGCATACCCACCAATGATAAAAAAGGCAGAGGCAAGCAAATAGACTTGATCGATCCCAGCCATGGGCGTGAAATCGGCCCCGATCATCATGATGCCAGAATAGACCGTGACCGAAAGCGATGCGAGCAAGGTTACAAACAGCGATGGAACCGCCTTGGACATCGCACGCGTTGTTAAATCGCGCGCAGTCACACAAAGAACGGCAATCAAAACATAGATGGAATAAACATCAAACCCATCGCTTCCCGGGCGCACAATCAACATCATCCCCCCAAAGCCCACCAAAATTGCAAGCAAACGCCGCCAGCCAATCGGATTTTTAAAAAACAACACCCCGCCCAGTGATACGGTCAATGGCAGCGTTTGCAAAATCGCCGTGACATTCGCAATTGGCATGTGAATCAAGGCCGTTAAAAAGAAATAGGCCGCCGCAATTTCTGATGCAGATCGCACAATCATCAACATCCAAACCCGTGCGCTGTGTTGAAATTTCAGCGCCTGCAGATCCCAACACATGATCACCAATGCGACTGTCGCCACGCTGCCGCGCAGAAACAGTACTTCGAACAAGGGGATGTGACCACCAAGAAATTTCACAAAGGTGTCATCCACAACGAATCCCGCAATGCTAAGCTGCATAACCGCATCACCGCCTTGACTATCTCTC
>CAXACF010000162.1:0-5113 GCA_963967125.1 uncultured Rhodobacterales bacterium
TCGGATGCCAATCGGGGTGTTTGCGGCGGTGGTCCCGTGGAACGCGCAAATGTTTTTGTCTTGTACGAAATTAGGCCCCGCCTTGGCGGCAGGGTGTTCGGTGATCCTGAAGGCCTCTGAAATCGCACCGATTCCAATGTTGGAATTTGCCAAACTGATCGATCAGGCGGGTTTTCCGGACGGCGTGGTTTCTGTGATAACAGGAGATGCCGAAAATTGTTCCATTCCATTAACACGTCACCCACAGGTCGACCGAATTGCATTCACCGGTGGTCCAGAAACCGCGCGCCACGTTGTTCGAAATTCCGCGGAAAGTTTTGCGGTGACCACATTAGAATTAGGGGGGAAATCCCCAATTTTGGTGTTTGAGGATGCGGATTTGGATAGTGCGGCCAATGGTTTGATCGCTGCAAATTTTGGGGCCTCTGGTCAGTCCTGTGTGGCAGGGTCACGTGGCCTGATCCATCGAAGCATTTTGCCCGAGCTGATTGCTCGCATAAAAGACAAGGCCAGTGGAATTGTTGTTGGCGATCCGTTGAACACCGCCACACATGTAGGCCCCTTATGTACAGGTGCACAGATTGATCGCATCGTTGATACATTGGATAAGGCACAATCGCAGGGCGCGACAATCCATTTTGGGGGTGCGCCCCTTGAACGGGATGGGAACTATATGGCACCAACGTTGGTGGAATGCCCGTCAGAGGATACAGAAACGCTACACATCGAAATGTTTGGCCCTGTTATGTCATTGATCCCCTTTGATACCGAGGAAGAGGCCATAATGATGGCGAACAACTCGCAATTCGGATTGGGATCTGGGGTGTTTACCCAGAATATTGCACGTGCGCATCGTGTTTCTGATCGCATTCGGTCTGGGATTTGTTGGGTCAATACATATCGTGCAATCTCACCAATCGCGCCGTTTGGCGGTTTTAATCAATCGGGCTACGGACGCGAGGCAGGTCAAGAAGCGATTTTGGATTATACACGCACCAAAACCACGTGGATTAATACATCAGACGCACCGATGCAGAATCCGTTTGTGATGCGTTAGGGATGTTTATGGGTGTCGGTTTTGGGCGAGCATCCATATTTTTTGAAAGCAACATCTGACGACAGCTTTTAGGTGACGTATGAACAAAACAATCACAGAGCCCGCAAAACAAATTGATGTCATCCATGAAACTGATGTTTTGGTGGTTGGGTCGGGCCCAGGTGGGCTGGCCGCAGCGCTGGCCGCCTCGCGCATGGGTGTAAAAACGACCCTTGTGGAACGCTTTGGGTGTTTTGGGGGCAACATCACGACCGTCGGTGTTGAGGGGTTTGCATGGTATCGCCACGAACAAACCATCGAAGCAGGCGGATTGGGCCGTGAATTTGAGGATCGTGCCAAGGAGATGGGTGCTGCGGTGCCTGAAAGCCAAAGCCTGTCGTATGAATTAGACTCAGAAGGCTTCAAACTGGTCGCGGACCGCCTTATCGAAGAGGCGGGCGTTATCCCGATGCTGCATCGTTTGTTCGTCGCGCCAATTATGGACGGGGACCGCGTCACGGGGATTATCACAGAATCCAAAGCGGGCCGAGAGGCCTTGTTGGCGAAGGTTGTGATTGATGCCACAGGGGATGCTGATATCGCGCATCGTGCGGGTGCACCCATCACCAAACCACCGAAAGAGGAGTTGCAAGCGGCTAGTGTGATGTTCCATTGTGCAGGCGTGGATAAGAAAAAATTCATGGAAGATGTGAAGGAAAATCCACTGACCTACGCGGATTGGTCAACGGGAGAATGGACGGTGGAAACGGATGGGAAAGAGGACACAATGTTTTCCCCATTTATCAAAAAACCCTTTGAACAGGCACGTCAATCCGGATTGATCCCCGCGGATTTGTCCACGATCTCGGGAACATGGGGCGCGGTGCATGACACGGGTGAAATGACCTATATGAATTTGGTACATTTGGCAGAATGCGACGGCACGGATCCTGCGGATTTAACCCATTTCGAAATGGAAGGTCGGCGTCAAGCGATGATGGCGATTGATGCGCTGCGCGAATTTGCGCCTGGCTGTTCGGGAATTCGATTGCGAAATTTCGGCATGACGATTGGCATTCGCGATACCCGCAAAATCGACGCACATTATAACATGACCGAAGACAATGTACGCCATCAGGCCCGATTTGAAGACAGTATTGGAATCTATCCCGAATTTATCGATGGATACGGTATTCTTATCCTACCAACGACGGGGCGTTATATGCATATTCCCTATCGCTCCATGCTTCCAAAAGGGATCAAAGGATTATTGGTCGCAGGTCGTGCAACGGGTGGGGATCGTGTGGCACATGCCGCAACACGAAACATGGCCTGTTGTGCGGTATCTGGGCAGGGCGCAGGGATCGCCGCGGCACTGGCGGTGAAAACACGATGTGATCTGGCCGATGTTGATATGACTGCCATGCAGGGCGCGTTGGCCAAGCAGGGTGTTCGGTATCACTAAACCCAGTGTTGGCGTGTGTGGTGTTTCGCCGATCACTCAAAGTTCATTTTGACACGGGCACGTGTCGGCCTACCAATAACATGTTGGTTTTCATTATTGGATGTGCACATGCGGTTCGTATTTCTATTTGTGGTGTTCTTGTTTCCCCACGTTGGTTTTGCAGAAACCATCAAGGGAAGTCAGGATAATAGCTTACATCTGACCCACATCGCAGACTTTAACGAACCTTGGGCAATCGAGCAGTTAGGCGATCAATCGATTTTGGTGACGGAAAAATCCGGTCAAATGTGGCGCGTGGATGATGCTGGCCACAAAACGCAAATTCAAGGTGTCCCCAATGTCGTCTATGGCGGTCAAGGTGGATTGGGGGATATCAAGCTGCATCCTGATTTTGTTGAAAATCGCCTAGTCTATTTTTCGGCTATCGCTTCAAACGATGGTGGTGCAACCCGCGGTGCGGTGGTGTATCGTGCGGAATTTACGGGTGATGCACTTGAAAAGGTACAGCAGATTTGGCGACAAGAACCCTTTGTCTCTGGAATGGGACACTTTGGTCATAAACTTGCGTTTTCAAAGGATGCTGCAACAGATCGCGATGTTATTTTTATAACATCGGGGGATCGTCAATACATGCATCCTGCGCAAAATTACGGCACCAATATTGGTAAAATCGTTCGTATTTTTGATGACGGTGGCATCCCTGAAACCAACCCATATTCTGGTAGGCCATCGCCCACGAACCAAATTTGGAGTGCGGGTCATCGCAATCCATTGGGAATTGCATTTGACCCGACGGGTGCCTTGTGGAGTGTCGAGATGGGGCCAGCGGATGGGGATGAGTTAAATTTGATCCAGCCTGCCCGAAACTATGGTTGGCCCATCGTGTCCGAGGGCGAGCATTACGATGGTACACCTATTCCTTCACATACCACGCGTCCTGATTTCACAGCACCAATCAGAAGCTGGGTCCCCACAATTGCCCCATCTGCCATCCGCTTTATGCCCGAAAGTGATGAAAACAAATGGGCCTCAAATGCCTTTATTACGGGGTTAAGAAGCCGCGCGTTGTTCCGCCTGCAAATCACAGAAGATCGTGTTGCCGTGGAAGAGGTATTCCAATTCAAACAACGACTGCGGGACGTATTGCCAGTGTCAGATGATCGTATTTGGTTGATCGAAGACGGTAAATCCGCCCGCCTTCTTATCGCGAAGAAACAAGATTCAGTAAGATGACGCAATTTGCGTCATCCTTATTCTGGACGCGCGATAAATGCGACCGTTTCATTATTGAGGTCAGCGGTTTAGAAAAACGGCAATTCGCAAACGGTGCCCACATCGATATTTCCATCTCGATGGACCTCAACACGGTCACCAGGTTGGACATCGACACCCACAAGGATGAAACCGATGACGGTTTCTGCCCGTGGTGACCAGCACCCATTGGTCATTTCCCCGACATATGCGCCGTTTTTGTAAACCTTGAACCACCGTAAATGTCCCGCTTGGGGGGATTGATTGTCCAATTTAACGCCCAGTTGATGGCGTTTGATGCCTGCTGCATGGAGTTCACGCAACGCTTTGATCCCGACAACCTCATTGGGTAAATGCAGGTCCACATATTTTCCAAGCCGCACTTCGAACGGATTTGTATTATCGTCGTTGTCCCCGCCATAGGACAATAGCCCGCTTTCGATCCGCTCAATTGGACTGGGGTTGCCTGGTCCGATGTCACAAGGCGCGCCTGCCTCGCGCATGACATTCCACAGTTCTGCCGCACGCGTTCCATCGCGCAGATAAATTTCATATCCCCCCTGTTTGGAATACCCTGATTTTTGAACGATCAATGGGATGCCGTTTAGGTCGGTTTCTTTGAACCAAAAATATTTCAAATCATAAATCCAGTCCCCAAAAACATCGGCCACAACATTTACGGCCTTTGGACCCTGAAGTGCGATTGGCGATACATCGGGTTCACACATGGTAACATTCAGACCACGTTCGGCCGCGATGGCGCGTGCCCACATCAGTATGTTGTCATCCCCAATGGATAACCAAAAATGCGTATCAGAGTGTTTTAAGACAACAGGGTCATTGATGATAACACCGCGATGGTCGCACATCGGAATGTATTTCCCTTTCCCCACTTCGATGTTTGATAGATCACGTACTGACAACAGTTGTATCAGCGTCGCTGCATCTGGACCGATGATTTCCACCTGACGTTCAACGCTGACGTCCCACAGGGCCACACCGTTCATCAAACGGTCATATTCTTCCATCGGATGTCCATAGGACACTGGCATCAACATTTTGTTGTAAGGTGAAAACGCTGTGACCCCCTCTTCCACAGTTTTTTCAAAAAAGGGAGAGACGCGCAAACGCGTGTTGGGTCCAAGGTTCGCAGATGGCCTCGGCCCTCCAGGTGTCGCACGCGACCGGGCTGGTCATCAGCGACCGCGGCGGCAAGCTGCAGGCGTTCTCGCACGACGGCTCGCTGACCGGCTCTGAACTCCAGCGGACGGTCGAGAAGTACACCGACTCGACTCGGACGGTCAGCAGCACCGAGAGCATCAACGGCTCGGTCGTCGTTCCGGCGAGCTACTCGGTCGTTC
>CAXACF010000163.1:0-5005 GCA_963967125.1 uncultured Rhodobacterales bacterium
CAAAGGGCCAGTGCGAAAACACCATGGGAAAACCAGGACTAATGGTTTGAACCATGACCAAACTGGCAAGGGTTGCTGCCAGTGATTGTGCCAATATCCCTGCCAAAGTAGCCGGCGCTGTAGCGCCCGCTTGGGCCGCGGTGATGCAGGACATTGGGATGTTGTGTTTGATGCACTCATAAACAACATCAACGGCGTCTTCTGCATACCGCAATGGCGAAATCACAGGGCTGATATGCGCCTTAAGAAACGGGCGTTTTGCAAATTCACCTTCACCACCCGCAGCAATGTCCAACATGCGCACAATCGGGGCGACGTGTGGGGCGATGGTGAAACTGGTTGCGACGGGTTTTGTCGTGTTTTTCAGCAATGCGAAAACGGTATTCACATCCAGATCAAAATTGTCAGGCACATCTGTTGCCACACAGCAGCGTGTAAACCAACTGACATTGCGCAAGGCATCCTGAAGTCTGGTAAAGTGATGCAGGTCCTCTAACGTAGATGGCCGATATTGGGCCGTATCAATATCCAATGTCTGAACCGCCGCGCCGCCTGTGCCAAAATAAACGCTATCGCCACCAATGTGTATGGATCTATTCGGATCGCGGCCATGCAAGGTAAATTGTTTTGGCGCAGCTTGGATGGCGCGTTCAATCATTTCTTTCGGGAATAAGATGCGTTCCCCAGAAATCGTGGCGCCATTATTCAGCAAATCCTGTGTCAGGCGCTCCGGAACTTCGCCCATACCCAAGTCGGACAGTAATCTCACGGCTGTGTCGTAAACCTGTTGGACCTCGGTTTCGCTCAGGGGTTTGTACTGACCACCAATGGCGCCAGGCGGGCACGGGTCAAATTTTGTGGGTGCAGCGCGTTGCGCGACTTTTTTACGTCGTCCTGATCGCATTTGAATGTCGTTTCCCTGTTAGCGTGACATCTTTTTCGCGACTAAACACCGTCAGTGCGACTTGGCGCAATGGTTTCTTTTGTGTTCACGAAGAAATTTGTTGTTTTCCAAAGACGCCTTTGTGAGAACTAACAAAAATATATCCAAAGACAGGGGACCCTCATGAAAACTCGGACCAAGGTTGTTGTGATCGGCGGCGGCATTGCGGGCTGCTCAACACTTTATCATCTGACGCAAGAGGGATGGTCTGATGTTGTATTGGTTGAACGGGATGAATTGACCAGCGGCACAACATGGCATTCCGCGGCACAGGTCACGAATTTCGGGATGAACCAAACCATGGTGGGCCTGAAATCGCATTCCATCGCCCTTTACAAAAAACTGCGGGATGATCCCGAATATCCTGTGGGGTATCATCATGGCGATGGCGGGATACGTTTGGCCAACACCGAAGAACAGATGCAGGGGTATCGCCACTTCGCGTCCATGGCGCGCGGTATGGGGGTCGAGTTTGAGGTGATTGATGCAGAAGAATGTGCACGCCGCCACCCCCTGATATCAACGGAAAATTTACTTGGTGGGCTGTGG
Source organism: uncultured Rhodobacterales bacterium (assembly GCA_963967125.1). Lineage (GTDB taxonomy): Bacteria > Pseudomonadota > Alphaproteobacteria > Rhodobacterales > Rhodobacteraceae > HIMB11. The sequence continues at coordinate 1,493 of CAXACF010000163.1, forward strand.
GATGGCGAAGACGGGGACATTGATCCTGCGCAATTGTGTCAGGCTTTGGCCTATCATGCACGAAAAGCGGGCGCAGAGGTTTATAGAAATACACCCGTGACGGGGCTGCGTCAGCATAAGGATGATACATGGACGGTCGAAACCACAAATGGAAACATCGATTGTGATATCGTCGTCAACGCCTGTGGGTATCGAGTTAACGAAGTTGGCGCAATGATGGGTGTGCATCATCCCGTCGCCTCGATGGAGCACCAGTATTTCGTCACCGAAGATATTGACGGCATCATTCAAGCAGGCCACCGGATGCCATTGTTGCGCTGCCCAATTTCCGACTATTACAGCCGACAGGAAAAAAATGGCTTGCTGGTTGGGTTCTATGAACAGGATTGCAAACCATGGGGCATGGATGGGATTAGCCCCAATTTTTCAAATGATTTGTGTCCCGATGATCTTGAACGTGTGATGGATGTTCTGGAAGGGGCGTTTGCCCGCATGCCTGCTTTGGCGGATGTGGGGATCAAGCGCGTGGTCAACGGTCCGATTACCTATACAATCGATGGCGCGCCCTTGGTCGGGCCGATCCCAGGAAAGCGTAATGCGTTTTGTATTATTGGTTTGCGTGCGGGGCTGGGGGAAGGCGGTGGCCATGGTTGGTTACTGGCGCAACAAATCGTTCATGGTGAGGCGTGCTATGATACTTGGTGCCTCGACCCGCGGCGTTTTACGGGGCACGCAAATGTCGAGTTGACGTCCTTAAAAGCGATTGAGGATTACCAGAACGAATTTCGCTTCCATTTCCCGCATGAACACCGCCCCGCGGGTCGTCCCGCAAAAACCACACCACTTACCCCTGTTCTTGCGGCCAAAGGAGCTGAATTCACTGTTGTGAACGGTTGGGAACGTGTGGATTATTTCAAACCGTGCCCCGACTTTCATCCCCGTCAGACGTTCGAATTTGACGAAAGCTTTGATGTGATCGCCAAAGAAGTGGAATTGGTGCAGACCAAAGTTGGCCTGACCGAGGTGAATGGATTTAATCGTATCGAAATCACGGGTGCGGATCGTCATTCATTTTTGGATCGGATGATGTGCGGCCGTGTTCAAAAGCGCGATGGTCGTGTGGGTTTGGGATATCTGTTGAACGACCATGGCATGATCAAGGCAGAGGCCACCGTTGCAAATATTCCCGCAAGCGATCGTGGACCAGACCGTGTCTGGTACGGATCTGCTGCCGCCAGCGAATATCATGATATGGATTGGCTAACATCGCATGTTCAAGATGATGAGGATGTTCAATTCAAATCCCTGACAAATGATCAAACTATTCTGGTTTTGGCGGGCCCGCGGGCACGTGATGTTTTGTCCAAAGCTGCGCGCGGGGATTGGAGTAAAGACGCCTTTCCTTGGTTAAGCGTGCGGGAATGTTTCATTGGTTTTGCGCCTGCCACGGTCATGGCGGTTAGCTTTTCTGGTGAATTAGCCTATGAAATTCATGTGCCCAACTCTGCGTTATACGCTGCCTATCTGGCCTTGACGGATGCAGGTGTCGAACATGAACTGGGATTGTTTGGCACGCGTGCTGTGGAATCCATGCGGATGGAAAAAGGGTTCTTGCACTGGAAATCGGATCTGATCACGGAATTCGACCCCTTTGAAACGGGGCTGGATCGATTTGTCAAAATGGATAAACCCGATTTCATCGGCAAAGCCGCGTTGGAAAACCGCGTTCGCAATGGCGCTCAGAAACGATTGGTGTCGCTGGAAATCGACTGCGATCATGCGCCTGCCTATGGCGGTGCATCGCTTATGCAGGGGGACGATGTCGTTGGCACGATCACCTCTGGGGCATGGGGGTATCGTGTTGGAAAAAACTTGGCCTACGCTTTTATTGACCCCAGTCTTTCCGAAATTGGCACATGCGTGAAACTTGATTTGTTGGGACAATTGGTGGATGCAACTGTCTGCGCACCATCACCCTATGACCCTAATTTCGAATTGCTACGATGATTAGGAAAACAGGCTTTCGCTTATGCGTTTGGCCGCGGCTTGAAGCATGTCCTTTTTGGCAACTGCGTCGTCAATATTGATCCGTTGTGTCGGCCCGTGAAATGCCAGCGCCGCAATGTATCGGTTTTGCGGGTCTTTTACGGGTACCGCAATGGCGACCATGTCGTCCATGAATTCTTCACGATCCAGTGCATATCCGTTTTTGCGCACGTCTTTAATTTCCGCGTGCAATGACTCTTTGGTGATATGTGTATTGGACGTCATGTTCCGCAGGTCAATCGCCTCTAAAAACCCTTTCAATTTGCGATCTGGCAAACTGGCCAAAAATGTTTTGCCGCTGGCTGTGCAATGAAACGGGACGCGTGACCCGATGGGCAGCTGAATGCGAAATGCCCAATCGGTTTCTACACGATCAAGGTAATCCATTCCCGTTTCACGTGGGACGGCATAGTTCACTGTTTCGCCCACTTCTTGGGCAACGTCCGTCAAAATTTGCCGCCGCGTGATGTGATCGCGGGAATTATAAAGAAGCCCTGCTCCGATTTCGCGGAGGCGACGCCCCACCTGATATTTACGGCTGTTGTCGGGGCGCGTGATGAAACCGTGTTCTTCTAGCGTGACGCACAAACGATGTACGGTTTGTTTCGGTAACCCCAATTCCGCATTGATCTCTGTCGCTGTCATTGGGCGGTCGCTTTTGCCCAGCACCTCAAGGATCAAAAGCGTTCGCAGATTGGTGGGGGTTTCCGTTACGTCGTGCGCCATCGTTTTGTTCAGTTTCCGAAAAGAAAAATATTTACTTGTCCCTCGAATCGTAGTTAGCATCATTTTCAACAAAAAACGAGAATAAAAGTCTCATTATTTGATATTTGGGGAAAAATGGAATTCGATTTCGTCGTTGTAGGGGCTGGATCAGCTGGTTGCGCGCTTGCAAGCCGTCTTTCAGAAGATGGGCGCTATACCGTTGCGCTGATCGAAGCTGGCCCCAAGGACACGAACCCATGGATCCACATTCCTGTTGGATATTTCCGCACGATGGGGAACCCGAAATCGGATTGGTGTTACAAAACAGAACAAGATGACGGGATCGCCGGGCGTGCAATTCCGTGGCCTCGTGGGCGCGTGTTAGGTGGATCAAGCTCGATCAATGGTCTCCTTTACGTACGCGGCCAAGCCCAGGATTACGATGGTTGGGCGCAAATGGGCTGCACTGGCTGGAGTTGGAGCGACGTCCTCCCGTTGTTCCAACGTTCAGAAAATTGGGAAGGCGAAGATGACACAGGCCTGCGTGGCAAATCGGGGCCTCTCTCGGTGCAAAACTCACGCCTAACCCGTGATGTTGTTGACAAATGGGTCGATGCCGCCGTGAACGCGGGATATAAACGTAATCCTGATTATAACGGCGCGGACCAAGAGGGCGTTGGGTATTTCCAACTGACGATGAAAGGTGGTCGGCGATGTTCGTCGGCCAAGGCGTGTTTGTCGGATGCGCGGGGGCGGCCCAAT
>CAXACF010000164.1:0-4998 GCA_963967125.1 uncultured Rhodobacterales bacterium
GTCACTTTGTGTGGGCCGATGGGGCGAAACACTAAATGTAGTATCATTCACAATGGATGACCCACACCAGACGTGGGAACACGCAATTTGCGTGACACTGATTTTTTGTGCCACCTCACGAGAAAAATATAAACACAGTTTACGGATTTAGGCGGTACAATGAAAATTGAACGTAAGTTTACGAAGGCAGGGCAGGACGCATACGCAGACATCGAATTTGTCACAACGTCCTCAGAAATACGTAACCCAGATGGAACAGTGGTTTTCCACCTAGAGAATGTAGAAGTTCCAAAATCATGGTCACAGGTCGCAAGTGACGTGATCGCACAAAAATATTTCCGCAAGGCTGGCGTACCGGTTGCGTTGAAAGCAGTGCGCGAAAAGGATGTTCCAGAGTTTTTGTGGCGCTCAGTTGCTGAGAAAGCAGATACAGTAAAGACAGGTGAAACATCCGCAAAACAAGTGTTCAACCGTCTTGCGGGCGCTTGGGCCTACTGGGGTTGGAAGGGTGGCTATTTCACCACCGAAGAAGACGCGAGCGCCTATTACGACGAAATGCGCTACATGCTGGCCAATCAAATGGCCGCACCGAACAGCCCACAGTGGTTTAACACAGGTTTGCATTGGGCATACGGGATCGACGGACCCAGCCAAGGCCACCACTATGTTGATTACAAAACAGGCAAACTGGTAAAATCAAACAGCGCCTATGAACATCCGCAACCGCACGCCTGCTTTATCCAATCTGTCTCTGACGATTTGGTAAACGAAGGCGGTATCATGGATCTGTGGGTCCGTGAGGCACGTTTGTTCAAGTACGGCTCAGGCACAGGCACCAACTTTAGCTCACTTCGTGGTGAAGGTGAGGCACTGTCAGGGGGCGGTAAATCCTCTGGCCTGATGGGCTTCTTGAAAATTGGCGATCGTTCGGCGGGCGCTATCAAATCAGGCGGCACAACTCGCCGTGCGGCCAAGATGGTGATCTGTGATGCCGATCACCCAGACATCGAAGAATTCATTAACTGGAAAGTGAAAGAAGAACAAAAAGTGGCGTCAATCGTCGCGGGTTCGAAAATGCACGAACAGCGCTTGAATGAAATCTTCTCGGCCATTCGTGCGTGGGACGGCAGCACAGAAGATGCCGTTGATCCGGCGAAAAACGACACGCTGAAAAAGGCCATTCGCGAAGCGAAAAAGGTCGCAATTCCAGAGACATATGTGAAACGTGTCTTGGATTATGCGCGTCAGGGATACACATCAATCGAATTCCCAACATACAACACAGACTGGGACTCAGAGGCATATGCATCTGTTTCTGGTCAAAACTCCAACAACTCGATCCGCGTCACAGACGCGTTTTTGAAAGCTGTTGAAGAGGATGGTGATTGGGATTTGATCCGCCGTACCGATGGTAGCGTTGCAAAAACCATCAAGGCGCGTGATCTGTGGCAGGACGTTGGGCACGCTGCATGGGCCTGCGCCGATCCTGGCATTCAATTCCACGACACAGTGAACGCATGGCACACATGCCCAGAGGATGGTGAAATCCGCGGATCAAACCCATGTTCTGAATACATGTTCTTGGACGACACGGCATGTAACCTTGCGTCGATGAACCTACTGACCTTCTTAAAGGACGGAAAGTTCCAGTCAGACGAATACATGCACGCCACACGTCTGTGGACCGTGACATTGGAAATTTCGGTTCTGATGGCGCAGTTCCCGTCAAAAGAGATCGCGCAGCGCTCATATGATTTCCGCACACTTGGTCTGGGCTATGCAAACATCGGCGGTTTGTTGATGAACATGGGCTATGGCTATGATAGTGACGAAGGCCGCGCGCTTTGTGGTGCGTTGACCGCGATCATGACAGGTGTGTCCTATGCAACATCTGCGGAAATGGCGTCAGAATTGGGAACATTCCCAGGCTATGCCAAAAACTCGGAACATATGTTGCGTGTCATCCGCAATCACCGCCGTGCCGCACAGGCTGCAACAGACGGATATGAGGCATTGGCCGTCAAACCCGTTCCATTGGATCATGCAAACTGCCCAGATCAATCATTGATCGATTTGTCAGTTGCCGCATGGGACAACGCCTTGGCATTGGGTGAAAAGCACGGCTATCGCAATGCGCAGGTATCTGTGATTGCGCCAACTGGTACAATCGGGTTGGTCATGGACTGTGACACAACAGGGATTGAACCAGATTTCGCCTTGGTGAAATTCAAAAAACTCGCAGGCGGTGGGTATTTCAAGATCATCAACCGTTCTGTCCCATCCGCATTGGCAAAATTGGGGTACGGCAGCGCGCAGGTCGAAGAAATCGTATCCTATGCCGTAGGTCACGGAACAATCGGCAATGCGCCTGTGATAAACCACACAAGCCTGATCGGAAATGGATTTGGCAAGGCAGAGTTGGATAAAATCGAAGGCGCCTTGGGCACAGCGTTCGACATCCGTTTCGTGTTCAACCAATGGACATTGGGTGAAGAGTTCTGCACCAAAGTCTTGGGTATCCCCCAAGAGAAGCTGAACGACCCATCCTTTGATATGCTGCGCCACTTGGGCTACACACGTGCCGAAATCGACGCAGCAAATGATCACGTTTGCGGGACAATGACGCTAGAAGGTGCGCCGCACCTGAAAGAAGAGCATATGCACATCTTTGACTGTGCAAACCCGTGCGGCAAAAAAGGCAAACGGTATCTATCGGTCAACAGTCATATCACAATGATGGCCGCGGCACAGTCGTTCGTCTCGGGTGCGATTTCTAAAACGATCAACATGCCAAACGATGCAACAATTGAAGATTGTCAAAAGGCGTACGAGCTTAGCTGGTCTTTGGGCACCAAAGCGAACGCGCTGTACCGTGATGGGTCCAAACTGTCACAACCATTGGCAGCTGCATTGATCGAAGATGATGAAGATGCGGCGGAAATCCTGGAAACAGGAACACCGCAAGAAAAGGCCGCAGTCATCGCAGAAAAGATCGTAGAAAAGGTTGTGATCAAAGAGATCGTTAAAACCGAACGCGAAAAGATGCCAGAGCGCCGTAAAGGATACACGCAAAAGGCAATCGTTGGTGGTCACAAGGTGTATTTGCGCACAGGCGAATATTCTGACGGATCTTTGGGCGAAATCTTTATCGATATGCATAAAGAGGGCGCAGGCTTCCGTGCGATGATGAACAACTTTGCCATCGCCGTGTCCGTTGGTTTGCAATACGGTGTTCCGCTAGAGGAGTTCGTAGATGCCTTTACCTTTACCAAGTTCGAACCATCGGGTATGGTGCAGGGCAACGACAGCATCAAAAATGCGACATCAATTCTTGACTATATCTTCCGTGAATTGGCGGTCAGCTACCTTGATCGGACAGATCTGGCACACGTCAAACCAGAGGGCGCAAGCTTTGATGACCTACACAAAGGTGATGAAGGCACGAACGTCGCTGACGTAAGTGAAGATAGCGCTACTAAGTCGTTGGAAATGTTGAAATCAATCAGTTCAACAGGCTACTTGCGTAAACGCCTACCACAAGAGTTGATGACCCTAAAACCATCAGCAGAGGGGGCGCCAATGGCGCTGGACGTCACAACAGAAGCAGACGCAGTTGTCTCAGAACCTGTTGCGGCCCCTGTGACCACAATGGACGAACGCACCAAGGCCAAAATGCAAGGCTACGAAGGCGAAGCCTGCGGCGATTGCGGCAACTACACATTGGTGCGCAACGGCACCTGCATGAAATGTAACACATGCGGCGCCACATCAGGCTGTAGCTAAACAGGACACGGGGCGGGTGCGCTCGCCCCTGACGATATTCAGGCCGCAGGCAAAAAATTGATCGAGCGGTATAAAGATGAGCTTGAATGTCGAAACTATAAAGAGGGCCAGTGGCCCTCTTTTTTTATTGCTCAAGCTTGGGCCAATTCGCATCCCCCAAGGCGATATTGCCCGGCACATCCTGTAACCACAATTCACGCGCCCGCAGGGAAAAATTCAGATACAGCCGATCTTCATAAATCGTCCATGCCTCGGGCACCGTGGGGGCAATATATCCCTTGGACATGGCATACGCACAATGCCCGCCACACTCGGGGGCGTATTTTGCGCGACCACGCCCAAACATTCGCCGATCTTCGTCCGATGCAACATCCCATGTGACCCCGTTCCAGCTTAACGCATGATCCACGCTGCCCTGAACCAGTTTTGACATTGTGAAATAGGCCACAGGATCCGTTCCGTTGATGGCCACGCCATTTGTTTCAAACTGTTTTGCAAAAACGGGCAGGGCAACGGACGACACCGCGCCCCCAATAATCGCAATGGCAGAACGGCGTGTAAATGTTTTGTGCATTGTTGAACTCCCTTACAACATAATCCACACCCAACATGCGCAGGAATGCGCTCCACTGCTATAGGGTTGACGCGTTTGTGAAAGGAGATGGGGTTATTGTGATCAGATCGGCAGGCGTGTGTGGTCCACAATTTTTTCCATCACAAAACTCGCGGACACATCCGAGGGTTCCAACCGTTCAATCAATTCCTGATAAAGGCGGTCATAATCCTGAATATCGCGCACCACGGCGCGCATTAGGTAGTCCAAATCACCACTCATACGATAGGCACCCTGAACTTGGGGCAGAAGTTTGCAGGTGCGCTCCAACCGTTTAATCCAATCTTTACTGTGGCTTGCCGTCTTAAGTTGAATAAAAACTGTTAGGTTTAAATCAAAGGCAGCAGCGTCCAGAATTGCGACCCGTGAGGCGATTACACCGTTCTGTTCCATCGTGCGAATACGTTTCCAGACGGCATTGCGTGACAAACCCACCTGTTCCGAAATCTGATCCAGGCTTTGATCACTATCGCGCTGCAATTCCCGTAAAATCTTTAAATCAGGCTCATTCATCACAAATTTATCCAAAATAATGGGACAATATGGCGAATAAATCAGAATATCAGGCGAAATAAAAGAATTTTTCACCCCAGAACTTCGTT
>CAXACF010000165.1:0-4983 GCA_963967125.1 uncultured Rhodobacterales bacterium
GCGGTGCGCCGAATTGGGGATTTACGCCCGCCGATCCGTTGGGCACCACCGTGCGTCGCATTTCGGGGATCGGGGGCGATAGGATCGTTATTCGCAACCGCGCCACCTATGAGCCGCGCCTGTCGCCCAGTGAACGGCGTTTGCGCGGGGTTTATGCTCAACATGATGCATCCTTTGATGCGCGTTTCCCGATTTTGAAGGGTGTTGAGATGGAGCACCGCTGGGGCGGGCATTTGGCGCTGACCTTGAACGGGGTTGCGGGATTTGGTCAGTTGGAGGATGGGCTTTATTCCGCCTGCTTGCAAAACGGACTGGGCACGGTAAAGGGCACTTTGCACGGGATGGCGATTGCAGAGGTGTGTTTAAAGCATCCTTCAACTATCGTGGATGAATTACTGGCTGAACCTGCACCAAAACGCCTGCCTCCTGAACCCATTTCCGAAATTGGAGCCACCATTCGCCTGAAATTGGGTGAACGTGCTGCCGGGCAGGAATTGTAGTTAAGCTAAAAGAATAATGATACGTGATTAAAACGCGTTATACGTGTATTGTGGCTATATCATTTTAAGACGGAGCCATTTTCATGTTTAAATTCGTAGCATTTATCACTGCATCCTTTTTGATCGTGGGGTGTTCACCAACCATAACCAAAAGCACATATGATTACAGCTACATCTCATCTACCGAAACATTTGCAACAACACGCCGCAACATCGGCGAGATTTACATTCTTAACCCAAATGATGCTGAACCAAAGCTAAGTTTTGTTGATAATGTACTTGCATATAGCGACGCGGAACTGAGATCTTCCCCGCCCGCAAACATTGTTTCAAGTCGTGTTTCTGGGGCTCAAGTTACGCTGAATATCCCACAAAAAGGGCAAGCCTCAGGAAATGCCAGTTTTGATACCAGCGTTGAGAATAAATCTTTTGTTCTGCAAAGTTTGTCTCGCAGCACAATTGCTTCAAAGATTGAAGATCTTTACACTGAATTGAATAAATTGCGGGGCTCCACTCTGCCACTGAATGCCCGCAAAGTCGTGGATGATAAACTGCTGTATGTCGTTGTCAGTGGGGTTGGAACAGCGGATCTCTTCAAAATAAAACACGGCACTGCGCAAGGGAAAAAGTCAGGAGCAACCATAACAGTGAACGGCCAAACCTATCTTGATGTAACGGTCGATCGCACAAATGTCTTTGATTGTAACAAATCGGAAAAACTGAAAGTTCAATGTACTGCGGATATTACGGTTTATTCTGCGCAGTTTGATCTGCGAGAAGGCGAAGCGTTTTTGAATATTGTTCCAACCAGTGTTTCCAAAACAATCTTAACTCAGGCACTTCAAAACACATTTTCCAACTAATCGCTGCCAAGCCTGTGATGCAGTACAAAGTCATTTGCTGCTTGCTACACTCAGGTCTTAGGGACTATGTGATTTAGGTATCTCTCAAATGTTGGGGGATACCTGCCATATTGATTAGTAGCGGACATAAATTTGAACCTAAATTCTGGATCAGGTCCCAACACGCACTGGGGTAAAGTAAGTATTGCGCTGTGCGCGGGGCTGTTTGTGGCGATGCAGGTTGGCAAACTTGGGCCTGCGATCCCTGTGTTACGCGACGACTTGGGGCTATCGCTGGTGGACGCGGGATATGCCCTGTCAATTTTTACGCTGCTCGCGATTTTTTTGGCGGTGCCACTGGGCGCATTCAGCACGTTTTTTGGGCGCCGCAGTATCATTGTTTTGGGTATCATATCCGTGATGATCGGTACCCTTGGGGCCACGATAATTTCGCAGCCGTGGATGTTTTTGGTCCTGCGCGCACTTGAGGGGTTTGGCTTTATCGCGATTGCCGTAAACATCCCTGCGTTCATCACGCACTTGGCGGCCCCACAGGATCGGACGCGCGCCTTAGGGGTTTGGAGCATTTATATGCCAACGGGCATGGCATTTGCCCTGATGGTATCAACGCCGTTCTTAACGCAGATCGGATGGCGCGGTTTGTGGATTGTGATGTTTTTATTGGCAATCCCATTGCTGATTGGGCTTTGGTGGGCGCTAGAAGAACCAAGCACGCAACAAACCCGCGAACCGCGTGCCGTCGCCCGTATGGTTGCCAACAGCTATCGTGCGCCGGGGCTATTGATGGTTGGGGCCTGTTTTGGGGTTTATACCTTTCAATGGGTGACGATTATGCAATGGTTGCCCAGTTTCCTGAATGAGGAGGTTGGACTGACCCTAGAATACGCCATTTATTTCACCGCAGCTGTGGTATTCATGAATGGGCCTGGGTGCTATGTTGGGGTTCGGTTTGCGGCGCGTGGCATCAAATCATCCACCTTAATCATCGTAGGTGGTGTGACAATGGCGGTTCTGACCTTTGCCATATTTGGGGCAGGGGTGCCGCCTGTTATGCGCCTGATCCTGTGTATGATTTATTCTTTCATCGGCGGGTTTATTCCCGCAAACCTATTCCTATTGGTGCCGCAATATGCCCCAGACCTGCGCCACGTCAGCATTGGAAATGGTATATTGATGCAGGGGTCCGCCGTTGGCCAAACCCTTGGCGCGCCCATCGTTGCGGCCTTGGTCACCCAAGCAGGGGGGGATTGGGGCGTTGCAATCTGGCCCATGCTGGTGATGTCGGGATGTGTTTTCCTGTTGGGGTTTTTCGGGTTTCGCAGATCAAATTTGTGATCTGAATGTTGATCGAAAAGCGCGCTTGCGCCAAGCTGTCTGAAAGAACCAAAGGAAACACCATGATTGAAGAGCCAAAGCTGATCAGGATAAAACGCAACACACCGCGCCCAACGGCAGCGCAGATTGCGGCACTGGGCAGTGTGCCGACAGGGGTTGTCAATGACGCGCTATGGGGACGCGGGGCACTGCATAAGGATATCAAACCTGTAGATCCCTATGGTCAGATGGGCGCACATGCGGTGGGCGCGGCATTAACCGTTGAAACGGGACCTGCGGATATTTTGGCATTGTTGGCCAGTTTGGCCTATATTCAGTCTGGCGACATTGTCGTCCAATCCTTTGGGGCGCATCAGGGTTGTGCCGCCGCAGGGGACCGTGTTTCGGGGATGATGAAAAATTGTGGCGCGGTTGGGTTTGTGACTGATGGGCCCATGCGTGATCTTGCGGGCCTGCGGGAGGTGAACCTGCCCAGTTGGTGCACGGGGCTGACACCTGCATCGCCCTTTGGCAAGGGGCCCGGAACCGTTGGATTTGATGTCCAAGTGGGTGGCCAAACCGTGCGCAGTGGCGATGTCATTGTGGCCGATTTAGATGGCGTTGTTGTAATTCCGCTGGATGAATTGGAGGCCGTCACAGCGCGCTGTCACGAAATCCTTGAGTTAGAGACGGATCTAGACGCCAAAGTACGCGAGGGGTTGACCGTGCCCCAAGATATCGAAGATTTGCTGGCCAGCGATCAGGTCGCATTCGAAGACTAACGGGTGAATTTATAAAACAATGGCAGGTGTTTAATCTGCTTTTTACAAGTTAACTAACCAAATAAAAAGCCGCCTCAGAGGGCGGCTTTTCGTTCGTATGATGTGGATGCTAGATTGCGGCCAATTCCTGTTCCAGATCTTTGATTTCGGCGCCACCGGCCATAAGGCGACGAATATCCTCACCCTCAAGCTCGGCCTTGGTGCCTGAACCGATCACTTCACCCAACGCGAGGAAGGTGTAGCGATCCGCAATCAAACGGGAATGGATTTCATTGTGCGTGATAAAGATAATCGCAATATCCCCCCGCGCACGCACCCGTTTGATTGTTTTTAGAACTTCCATCTGCTGCTTTTGTCCAAGCGCGGATGTGGGTTCGTCCAAAATCAAAACCTTGGCCCCGAAATAAATCGCACGGGCAATCGCCAATGTTTGACGTTGTCCGCCCGACATTGTGCCGACAGCCTGCGTAGGGTCCGAGAAATTGATGCCGATTTTCAACATCTCATCATGGGCGATTTGGTTCATTTCGTCCATGCGAAGTGCCCCAAACCGTGATGTCAGTTCACGGCCCATGAAAAAGTTGCGCGTCACGCTCATCAATTGGTTGATCGCCAAATCCTGATACACGGTACCGATGCCCGCCGCCGATGCATCGCGGGGATTGCGAAACGCCGTTGGCTGACCTTCGATGTAGATCGTGCCATCAGTGGGTTCATGTACACCAGACAGGATTTTGATCAGGGTTGATTTACCCGCACCGTTATCCCCCAAAAGCGCGTGCACTTCGCCCGCGTGAACCTCAAGGTCGACACCATTTAGCGCCGTAAAGGGACCGAATTTTTTAACGATGTTTTCAACGCGCATATAGGCTTGTTTAGACATAATTAGATCCCTCCTGTGATACGTTTGCGGATGCGTTCATTGGCAAACACAGCGGCCAATAGAACGGTGCCAACGAAGACACGGAACCATGCGCCGTCAATCCACGGGATAAAGAATACCGCATTCGCCACAAGGCCAAAGGTAACCGCCCCAAAGATCACACCAACGATTGATCCAAATCCACCTGTCATTAGGATGCCACCTACAACGGCGATCGCGATCGCCTCTAGCTCTTTGAACATACCCTTAGCGGCGTCAGATGAATTGGTATCGAACACCTGACACGTCGCAAAGATCGTCGCACAGAAGGCTGAAAACATGAATAAACCGATTTTCACGCGGTTCACAGGCACACCGTTTGCGCGCGCGCTTTCCTTGTTGTCACCTGTTGCGTAAATCCAGCTGCCCAATTGTGTGCGCGCCAAAACATACCATGCAGCGCCCGCGATAATGATGAACCAGAATAGACGGGCGTCAAACCCCGTTACCCATTGTTCCATTTTGCGGTTGATATTTAAGAAGCTAAGGTAATTGATCATATCCAATTTTTCGGATTTGGTCATATCCGCGGTGAATTCGGCCCCTGCGGAAACCTTGGTTCCGATCCAGTTCCATGCATAAAAGAACCATCCAAAAACTTC
>CAXACF010000166.1:0-4954 GCA_963967125.1 uncultured Rhodobacterales bacterium
ATGTCCGTTTCCGTCCCGGCACCGATGTTGCGTTGGTTTGGGGTATCTTGTGGCACATCTTTGAAAACGGATGGGAAGACAAAGAGTTCATTCGCACACGTGTGTGGGGAATGGAACAAATCCGTGAAGAAGTGGCCAAATGGACACCAGAAGAAGTGGAACGTGTCACTGGCACACCTGGTCGCCAACTTGAGCGTGTTGCACGCACATTGGCAAACAACCGTCCAGGCACAGTGATTTGGTGTATGGGTGGGACCCAGCACACCAATGGTAACAACAACACACGTGCCTACTGTGTGCTTCAACTTGCGTTGGGCAACATGGGTACATCAGGTGGTGGTACCAACATTTTCCGCGGTCACGACAACGTTCAAGGCGCAACCGACCTTGGCGTTCTATCGCACACATTGCCAGGCTACTACGGCCTATCAGCGGGTGCATGGGCGCATTGGTCACGTGTTTGGAACGAAGATCTTGATTGGCTAAAGGGTCAATTCGCAACAGTAAAAAATGCGGATGGCAAAGATAAGAACCTAATGAACCTAACTGGTATTCCAGTGTCACGTTGGATCGACGGTATCCTAGAAGATCCAGCCAACATGGATAACCCTGATAAGGTGCGTGCGATGGTTCTTTGGGGTCATGCTCCGAACTCGCAAACACGTATGAAGGAAATGAAAACGGCGATGGAACAGCTTGATATGCTGGTTGTCATCGACCCATATCCAACTGTGTCTGCGGTTTTGCATGATCGTACAGACGGCTGCTATTTGTTGCCTGCATGTACACAATTCGAAACATATGGTTCTGTAACTGCGTCAAACCGTTCATTGCAATGGCGTGACAAAGTTGTTGATCCACTGTTCGAGTCCAAGTCAGATCATGAGATCATGGGCCTTCTTGCAACCAAATTTGGTTGGGCCGATCGTTTGTTCCGTAACTACGAAATGGACGATGATGTGACACCAAACATCGAAAGCATCACCCGCGAATTCAACGGTGGTCTTTGGACGATTGGTTATACTGGTCAAAGCCCTGAGCGGATCAAAAAGCACATGGCAAACCAACACACATTTGATCGTACAACGCTTCAGGCGATTGGGGGTCCATGTGACGGCGATTACTACGGTATGCCGTGGCCTTGTTGGGGCACTGCCGAAATGAACCATCCAGGAACACCAAACCTGTATGATATGTCAAAACCTGTCGCAGAAGGCGGCCTAAGCTTCCGTGCCCGTTTCGGTGTGGAACGCGATGGCGACAATCTGTTGGCAGAAGGCGTATCAAACCCAGGTGCGGAAATTCAGGACGGTTATCCCGAATTCACAATGCAAATGTTGATGGATCTGGGATGGGATGGCGATCTAACTGACGACGAACGCGCCGCGATCGACGCAGTTGCTGGTCCGAAGACAAACTGGAAAACCGACCTATCCGGCGGTATTCAGCGTGTCGCAATCAAGCATGGTTGCTCTCCGTTCGGTAACGCCAAAGCACGTGCAGTTGTTTGGACCTTCCCAGACCCTGTGCCGCTTCACCGTGAACCGCTCTATACCAACCGTCGTGACTTGGTCGAAGACTATCCAACTTACGAAGACCGTAAGTTCTATCGTCTTCCAACCATGTACGCTTCAATCCAGAAACAAGATTTCAGCAAGGATTATCCAATGATCCTGACATCTGGTCGTCTGGTTGAATACGAAGGTGGTGGGGATGAAACACGTTCAAACCCATGGTTGGCCGAACTTCAGCAGGACATGTTCGTCGAGATCAACCCACGTGATGCCAATAACCTTGGTGTGCGCGATGGGACACAGGTCTGGGTCGAAGGTCCAGAAGGAGCAAAGGTCAAGGTCAAGGCAATGTTGACCAACCGTGTGGGCGAAGGTGTGGCGTTTATGCCGTTCCACTTTGGCGGACACTTCGAAGGCCAAGATTTGCGGGATAAGTATCCAGAGGGTGCCGATCCATATGTGTTAGGTGAATCAACCAACACGGCGCAAACCTACGGCTATGACTCAGTCACCCAGATGCAAGAGACAAAAGCGACTCTTTGCAAAATCTGGTCAGCATAAGGAGTAAGAGAAATGGCAAGAGCAAAGTTTCTCTGTGATGCGGAACGCTGCATTGAATGCAACGCCTGTGTCACCGCCTGTAAGAACGAGCATGAAGTGCCATGGGGGATTAACCGCCGCCGCGTGGTGACCATCAATGATGGTGATCCTGGTGAACGGTCAATCTCGGTTGCATGTATGCATTGTTCTGATGCGCCATGTATGGCTGTTTGTCCTGTTGATTGTTTCTATCAGACCGATGACGGTGTGGTATTGCACTCAAAGGATCTGTGTATCGGCTGTGGATATTGCTTCTATGCATGTCCATTTGGCGCGCCACAGTTCCCCCAAGCAGGCAACTTTGGCAGCCGTGGCAAAATGGACAAATGTACATTCTGTGCAGGCGGCCCAGAAGAAAACCACTCAACAGCGGAATTCGCGAAATACGGTCGCAACCGTATTGCAGAAGGCAAATTGCCAATCTGTGCTGAAATGTGCTCAACCAAGGCGCTTTTGGCAGGGGATGGTGATGTTGTTTCTGCGATCTATCGCGAACGCATTGTTGCCCGTGGTTTTGGCTCTGGTGCTTGGGGCTGGGGTACAGCCTACGAACAAAAAGGCGGTTAATCTGCCAAATGCAAAAGCGGCGGGCACTTCCCTGCCGCTTTTGTAACGTTCTTCTTTTCACAATTCAGCTTCGCAAAAAGCGAAGAGCGAGGGAAACATGCGTGTTTTGCATTGCTTATTGATGGTACTATTGCTGTGTGGCCCAGTGGCTGCACAAAACATGGATGTCGAGCGCAGCTCAACAGGCGGCGCGCAAACGTTAGAAGATATCATGGCCCGCCAAGCTGGCCAAAAAATTGATGATAGTTTCCGCAGCGGTGCCTTGGGTAATCCATCCCAGGCCAAGGATATTGCGGATCAACTGGGAACCCTTGGGGGTGTGTCCCAATCCGAACTATGGCGCGCGATCCGATATAATGCGTCTGACAATTCTGCCTCAGGAAACGGTGCTGTTGGCAACGTCATGATCCAAAGCGGTGGCATGCCCTGGTATGAATTCCGGGAAGGCCCCTTGCGGCAATACGGCGGTGGATTGCTTTTGGTGACGCTGATGTTGCTGGGCGTGTTTTACATTGTACGCGGACGCATTCGCATTGATGGTGGCCCAGCGGGTAGCACCATCACACGGTTTAAGGCGGTTGAACGTTTTGGCCACTGGGTTCTAGCAGGATCATTTATTTTGCTTGGTATAACAGGGCTATTGACCCTGTTTGGCCGTACAATTTTGGCGCCCTATTTTGGCAAAGAATTGAATTCAACCTTGCTGATCGCATCGCAATGTATCCATAACAATGTTTCGTGGGCCTTTATGTTGGCGCTGATCATGGTGTTTGTCATGTGGGTTGTTCACAACATTCCCAACCGCACCGATTGGGTTTGGATTAAACAGGGCGGCGGGATTTTCACAAAATCACACCCACCTGCGAAAAAGTTTAACTTTGGTCAAAAAATCATCTTTTGGGGTGTGATTGTCCTTGGGGCTTCTGTTTCTGCCTCGGGTCTGTCGTTGTTGTTCCCCTTTGAAATGCCAATGTTTGCAAAAACATTTGCGATCATGAACAACATCGGTTTGTCCGAAGCTCTGGGATTTGGAACATTGGCGACCGAAATGTCCCCACAAGAGGAAATGCAATTTGCCCAAGCGTGGCATGCAATTGTCGCCTTTGTCATGATGGCAATGATCATGGCACATATCTATATCGGGACCCTTGGTATGGAAGGGGCCTATGATGCCATGGGCAGCGGCGAAGTTGACGAAGAATGGGCGCGCCAGCA
Source organism: uncultured Rhodobacterales bacterium (assembly GCA_963967125.1). Taxonomy (GTDB): domain Bacteria; phylum Pseudomonadota; class Alphaproteobacteria; order Rhodobacterales; family Rhodobacteraceae; genus HIMB11. Next base: position 3,897 of record CAXACF010000166.1, read on the forward strand.
CCATTCCCTTTGGTACGAAGAAGTCAAAGCAAAACAAACCAATTCACAACCTGCTGAATAACCTAATCCTGCCCCATGAAAACGGGGCAGAGTCACAGCACATGGGGACATGATATGAAAGCAATGTTTCTTGGATTTTTTGCGGTATTCGCGATTGCCTATGCTGCATATTTTGGATTAACCGAAGTCGCGGATTTTAGTTCGGGGGCCAAGTATTCTGGACAAGCCGTCAGAATGGAATAAAACCTAACACCGTGATGACACCAGAACGCACTTCGAGCTTAAACACCACCAGTTTAAAAAACGCCTCAATCCTTGTGGTTGATGATGAAGAGGGCATGCGCCATTTCATCACCAAAGTACTTGAGCCACACTGCAAACGTGTCATGCAGGCCGCTTCGGCAAAAGAAGCGGGCGCATTGATGGATACGCATCATTTTGATTTGCTGATGGTTGATAATTTGATGCCCGAACAAACGGGTCTGGATTGGTTATCCGATCAGCGAAAATTGGGCCTGTTCGCCGATGCAATCATGATGACGGCCTATGCGGATGTTGAAACCGCGGTTTTGGCACTGCGTACGGGTGTGGCGGATTTTCTGATCAAACCCTTTCGCGCCAGTCAGGTCGTGAATGCAATCGCAAGTGTGTTGGATAAAAAATACTTGCGCCGCGACAATGATTTGTTGCGCTATGCATTGGCGGCAGAAACGCAGCAGAATAACCCACGCCTGCTTGGGACATCCGTTGCGATTTCGGGCGTGAGTGATTTGTTGAAAAAACTGGCAAGTGTGAAAACGCCTGTGTTGTTCACGGGGGAAAGTGGAACAGGTAAGGAAATTGCCGCGCGCACATTGCACGCCATGTCAGATCGTGGTGCAAAACCGTTTGTTGCAGTGAACTGTGCAACATTGGGTGCAGAAAACGGTGCAGATCAGTTGTTCGGCAAACTTGGGCCAACAGGTGAGGTTCAAGAGGGGCTGCTGAAACTGGCGGATGGGGGAGTCCTGTTTCTGGATGAGGTCGCTGAATTGCCTGACCCGATTCACGCGATGCTT
>CAXACF010000167.1:0-4954 GCA_963967125.1 uncultured Rhodobacterales bacterium
TGGCATCCATGTATGCGCTGAATGGACCACACCACCCAATTTACGAAGGCATGCCATTCAAATCCTTTTCGGCCTATTCCGCGACAAAGGCGGGTATTCATGGCCTAACGTTATGGTTGGCGGGCTATTGGGCCAAACGGGATTGTACCGTGAACACAATCGCCCCGGGTGCTGTGTTCAACGGGCATTCCGATGAATTCCAGAAACGCGTGGGTGAATTGATCATGAATGGGCGCATGGCCGAACCCCAAGAGATTGCCAATGTCATGATGTTCCTTTGTTCGGAAAATGCCCGCTACATGACAGGTCAAATCGTCAATGTGGATGGTGGGTTTAGCGGCTGGTAATACGGCGTTTCGCAAACCTTTGGGTTAACGCCTCTGGATCATATTCATGGGCAACCCAATCCTGAAATGCGACAGGGCTTTGTTCCAAACGCTCTTCATACATGTCCAAAAACATGTCGAGGATACCCGTTTTGGTCCATTTGAAATGGATGAAACGTACGCTGAACATCTGACGCGCCTCAGCCACGGATTTTCCTTCTATCGCGATCAGATAAATCGCGCTGGCAAGACTGGCACGATCTGCCCCTGATTTGCAATGCATTAGGAATGGGGCGTTTATCGTTTTGAATTTATCAAGAAGTATGAAAATACGATCCGCCGTCGGGGCCTCGCGTGCACCAAGGGGCGCGAAATCAAGCGTTACGCCATAGCGTTCACAGGCATCTCGTTCGATGGCATTAAATGGCCCATCAAAATCTCCACGCAGGGATAATATGTTATTGATCCCCCGACGCTTTAGTCCTCTGATCCGTGCAGGCGTAGGATAGTTTGATCGATAAACACCTGGTGCGATTTGCGCCTTGTTCCAATAGAGCGCACGAAACATTCCGTGATCTACAAAGAACACATGCGCCTCATATTTCAGGCGTTGCCAAATGCTGTTGATGCGGGCGCTCACGGCTTACTCCAATTACTCATCGCGGCCGTAATAGCCTTTCCAACGGCGATGCGTCCAGAGCCATTGCTCCATGTGCGCGCGCACGTGCTTTTCAAGCAAATCGTTTAACTGACGGGTCATTGTGATGGGGTCCGTGTGCTCAATTGGGGCCTCCATCACGCCAGTATGCGTAATCCCATCTTCATTTCGATAGGCAAAACATGGGATCAACACGGCGTTGTGTTTCAACGCCATTTTCGCAGCAGAGACAGGCGTGTTGCACATCCGTCCCATGAAGGGGATTTTTTCACCCGTGCTCATCGCCTGATCCATCATCAGGGCAATCGTTTCCCCACGCCGCAGCGCCTTGATCATCTGACCCATTCCATTTGCATCATTCGGAAACAACGGGAACCCAATGCGTGAAATCGTTTCAACGTATTCACGGTCAAAATATGGGTTCTTCATTGGTTTATACAGGCTGCCAATTGGATGGCCTTCGCGCACCAATTTACCGCGAATTGCGTCATAGTTCCCAATATGTCCTGCCACCAAAATCACAGGCTGACCATGTGCACGCGCGGTTTTAAACGCCTGATATCCATCCCCTGTTAAAGGGCAATTATCAATGACTTTCAAAAACCCATCGGGAAAAAACAATTCGGTCAGTGTGCGCCCTATGTTGTTTGGCACACCTGCAATCAGCCTTGCGCGCGCAGCAAGATCCAGTTCGGGAACAACATGGTCAACATTTTCCAAAATGCGTTCTTTGTTCTTAGACACTGGGGAAACGACATATTGAAAAAACGCCCCACCCAACGCGACCCGCTGTTTGTAGGGAACCAGACGCATAGACGCGAGCACCGCTGAAATGATCTTGGCAATCACATACTGCGCAGCTTTGGTGCCAAAGGATCGGTTGTCACGTTTCAAAGAATTTTTGCCCTATCGTGGTGGTTCTGACCATGGCTAGGGGGATGTGATACCAAGGTCAAGCCCGTTCAACGTTCCATGAAATCAGAAACCGAATCCAGCGTTTTTTCAACGCTGCCACCCATCACCGACATAAATGCATCTGCGGATGCGTATTCAGAGAGATCCAGCAAGGCATCCGCCAATTCATCTGAAGACACCTGTCGAACAACCCCTGCCTCGATCGCCTCAACCGCAGGGAAATCAATGGTCCATGTATTCGGCCCAACAAGGGTTGGTTTACCCTGAGAGAGTGGTTCGATAATATTGTGCGACCCTTGGGGGGCAAAACCACCGCCCACCACAACCTGATCCGCAAGTGCCAGATAAAAATGCATTTCACCCAAGCTGTCCCCCAACAGAACATCGCACGTAAGCGGCAGTTCAAGTTCGAATGTCGCATTCAAAACCACACTGCGCCGCGCCACGGACAAACCCGCGGCCTGAATTAGCTCAGCCGCGCGATCAAAATGTTCAGGTTTTCGTGGCACATAAACGATCAGTGCATCGGGCATACGCGCTTTCAACGCCTGAATTGCCGCGATGAATAGCGCATCTTCATCTTTCACCGCACTTGCGAATGTCAAAACGGGACGTTCGGACAAATGGGACCGCACCCGCACTGCTGCATCGATATGTGATTGATTGATGGGTTGTTCAAACCGCATTTCGCCCGTGACTGCGATTTTGTCCAATCCCAATTCGCGAAAGGGTTCAGCCATGCGATTGGATTTCACCATCACGCCCGCAAAGCCAGGAACGATATCGCGTGCAGATAGCATTCTGTGTTTGTCGCGTTGATAACTTTTGTTGGGGTATTGTCCATTGCACAAAAACAGCGGGATGTTTGCCGCACGCGCTGACATAATCATTCCGGGCCAAAATTCGACCTCCATCACCAACCCGTAACGGATGGAAAAACGGCGAAAAAATCGTCTGAATGCCAGACCATAATCAAATGGGATCCAGCATACTGCCAGTTTTCCTGAGGCAATCTGATCGCTATAATGATCCATCGATGCCCCGCGACCCGCAGGTGTGAAATGCGTGATCACGACACGCTCGCCACGTGCCAACAACGCATCAATCAATGGAATTGCAGAGCGGAATTCACCCAGGGACACCGCATGTATCCAGACCCAGTCGCCTGATCGTTGCGCTCCAAATCCAAAGCGTTCGCCAAGGTGGTCTGCGTACATGGGTTCGCGGCGCGCGCGCCGTTTGAGATAAGACAAAACCAATGGCATAAAGATCAACCAAAGCAGGCGATAGAGCGCCATAAAGGCTGTCACTTTGATGCTGGGAAATTTATGACGCACGCGCGCGGTCCATGATGGCTATGATATCTTGACCCAGCTTATCCAAATCCTTGACCGCTTGGTCAACTGCCAAATTCCGCTGTTTTGCGTCCAATACGGGTTCTGTGATATCGATTAACGCCACTAAATCCGCCGCATTCACAATCTGTGACGCAATGCCAAGCGCGTTCAGGTTTTCATAGTCACGCTTAAAATTTGCTGTGTTTGGCCCATGAAACACGCGGCGGTTTAGGGTCACGGCCTCCCATGGATTATGCCCTTGGGTCTCGTCAAACCCACCCCCGATAAAGGCATAGGAACATAATCGGTACCACAGACCCAAGTGCCCCACCTGATCCACCAAATGAACACGCGTTGCTTTCTGAATGGGCTCATCCACAACTGAATGGGACAATCCAGATGTTTTGATTTTGTCTACGATTTCAGCGCTGCGTTCAACGCGGCGAGGTGCAATGATGAGGAGCGTTTCGGGTGTCAGTTCCCCCAGCGCTAAAAGCGCCACGTCCTCATCCGCCGGATGTGAGGATGCAAGACACAACACGGGGCGTTCACCGATTTGGGCTTTAAGTGTTTCAAATTCACTTTGATCAAACTGCAACGCAGGGGACAGTGGCTTTAATGAACCATCCACCCGCACAGTGGCCCCCAAGGCGCGGATATGCGCAGCCGTTTGTTCGTCTTGTGCGGAAATTAGGGCGAAACGCCCGTAGATATCTGCAAACATCCCCTTGGCCCGACGACGTGATTGAAAGGAGGCTGCATTCATCCGCGCGTTTATGACAACTTGGGGGATGTCAGACTGATCGACGTGCCAAATCATGTTGGGCCATAATTCTTGCTCTGACCAAATGCACACATCTGGTTTCCAATGCGCAAGGAACGCTTTGCAATACCCACTGACATCCAGTGGCAAATATTGGTGCAATGTGCGTTCAGGCAAATTTTGTGAAAAAACATCGGCAGATTGACGCGTGCCTGATGTGACCAAAAAATGCGCATCAGGGCAGTGTTGTGACAGGATCGGGATCATGCCGCGCAGGGCCATCACCTCGCCCAAACCAACAGCATGCAACCATATCAAGGGACCTTCAGGGCGCGCGTGCGTTGCAATGCCATAACGCTCAGACACGCGATTTGCGTCTTCTTTTCCCTTTTGCAAACGCCTCTTTACGTTCCAAAGGACCAGTGGGCGCAGCAGTGTTGTCAGGCGAATGTATAGCCCCCACACCCCCGATGGAAGCGGCCTAGGCATGATCGACAAAGGCCTTTTGCAATTTGGCCTGCCAAAATGCCTCTTGGCCCATAATCTCGACAAAGCGTTCTGATGCACTGCCTTGTCCAAAATCATCATTTGCAGGATAGCGTTTTCCCCAATCCCGTTCCAAGAATGCTAGAATGCGATCACGCTCTTCTGCGCGGGCGCTGGTTATCGACGCACTTTGCGCACGGGCATTTTGACGGGTGCCCACGTCCAAAGAGGGTATGGACAAAAACGGGGCCTCACGCACACCCGCAGAGGAATTGCCAACGATGCATGCCGCGTTTTTCATCAATTCAGAAAAATGGGAAAACCGCATGGATGGTAAAATGCGGAACCGATCTGTTGGTAATTTGTTGCTTGCCGCCATTATGTCGTCCGAACCCGGCTCGTTAGTGGGCAATATTACCCCAAAGTTCCTGCCAGATGCATCCCAAGCCCCAAAAAACTTTACAGCCCT
>CAXACF010000168.1:0-4953 GCA_963967125.1 uncultured Rhodobacterales bacterium
TGTCGTTGATATCGTGATCAAAGGTTTGAACGTTCCCTTTCGGGAGTTTGAAAACCTGTCGCAATAAAACCCAACTGATCAATGACGCAATCGCAAAAAGCAGCATCAGATATTGCGCCGACATCGTGATTCCAAGCGCAAGCGTTATGCCCGTCACAATTGCGCCAAACCCAAAGCCCAAGAACAAATAGGACGGCATCATCAATTCAAGCAGCATTAACACAATGCCGAATGCGACCCACGCCCACCATGTTTCAATGATTGCCATTATCCGCGTCCTTTCAACATTTTAAACGCATCAGCAAAGGCGTCTAATGCGTTCGCGGGCAAGATAACCGTTTGATTGCCTTCGCTGTTGCCGACGGCGGTTAATGCCTCAACCTGTTTAAGGGCAACTTGATACTGCGCCGCCTCAATCCCGTTTTCGGCAATGGCTTGTGCGACGACTGATGTTGCAAATGCTTCTGCCTCGGCCTGAATGCGGCGTGCTTTGGCGATTTGCTCGGCTTCGTAAAGTTGCGCATCAGCGGCCAATTCAACCGCACGCTTTTGCCCTTCGGCTTCGGTGACTTGGGCACGGCGCGCGCGTTCTGCGTTCAACTGTTGTAGCATGGCAGCACGCGTTGCATCATCCAAGTTTACGTCCAAAATTTCGGCGCGGGTGACCTCGATCCCCCAATCATCCACCATCGTGGCGACAGAGGCGCGAATTTTTTCAATCAGATCGTTACGATTTGACTGAACCTCATCCAATTCCATTTTACCGATTTCACTACGCACAATACCCGCAACCGTTGTGGCGATTGCATCGTCCACATCACGTATGCGATACACGGTTTTTTCAGGTTGTGTGATGCGGTAAAACACACTTGTTTCCACCTTCACCAAAACGTTGTCCGCTGTGATGGCATCCTGCAGTGCCGTCGGCAATTGGCGTTCTAAAACTGAAATTTTATGCGCCACGCGATCTAGATAGGGAACAATTAGGTTAATACCTGGCCCCAATACGCTGTGCAGGCGGCCAAAGCGTTCCACAACATGTTTTTCTGATTGTGGGACGATGCGAACGCCCAGCACCACTGCGGAAATAATCGCAATTGCCAGCAGGACAATAACAATGTTTTCACCCAATAGCTGAAATATCAGTTCCGGTAAAACGGCGTCGTTCATGTGTAATGCTCCCTCATAACCTAAATTAAAGATGTGCATTTATTGGCTGCGGGTCAAGGATTGGTTGGTGTCGCATCATTGCTTTGGTATAGATGCGTCATGTCTGCTTTGTGTCGCGATTGCACGAAAATCACAGAAAACACCCGACGGTGCACGCATTGTGCATCGCCCCGTGTGTTTGTGCATCCCGAGCTTTTTTCGCTTGGAATTGCGCATATGGATTGTGATGCATTTTACGCCAGTGTTGAAAAACGCGATAACCCCGATCTGGCGGATAAACCCGTGATCGTGGGCGGTGGACGGCGCGGTGTGGTGTCCGCGGCATGCTATGTGGCACGCATTCGGGGTGTGAAATCAGCGATGCCAATGTTTCAAGCGCTGAAAAAATGTCCAGATGCCGTTGTCGTCAAACCACGGATGGACGTTTACGCAGCGGTTTCAAAAGAAATCCGTAAGATGATGGAGGAGTTGACACCTGCGATTGAACCTCTTTCCTTGGATGAGGCCTTCTTGGATCTGCGCGGGACAGAAAAGTTGCACGGTCATCCCCCTGCTGTGATGTTGGCGCGGTTGGTTAAACGGATGCGGGATGAATTGGGCATTGGGGGCTCAATCGGTCTATCGCACAATAAGTTTTTGGCAAAAATCGCCTCGGATTTGGACAAACCCCAAGGCTTTGCTGTGATTGGGCAGGCAGAAACACAACAGTTTTTAAATGATAAACCTATACGCCTGATTTGGGGTGTGGGCAGCACGACACAAGATGCACTGGAACGTGCAGGAATTCGCCTGTTTTCGGATTTGCTTCGATGGGAGAGAGAGGATCTGCATGCGCGTTTCGGGTCAATGGGTGAACGTCTGTGGCATTTGGCACGGGGACAAGACAAACGACGGGTTTCCCGAAATGCGCCCATTAAATCCATTTCCAATGAAACCACATTTTTTGAGGATACATCTGATCGAGAGATCCTGTTGGGGCATCTTTGGCGCATGTGTGAAAAGGTGACGGATCGCGCCAAAGCGCGTGAATTGGCAGGGGCGGTTGCGACATTGAAACTGAAGACAACAAAACACGGCATACTGACTCGTCGCGTGACACTGCGCGATCCAACGCAAATGGCCGAAACCCTTTTCCAAGCGACAAAATCGCTGTTTGATCAGGTGGACCATAAACAGGGGTATCGTTTGATTGGTGCGGGTCTGTCGCAGTTGCATCCAGATACGCTTGCCGATCGCATACCTGATTTACTGGACCCAATGGCGGCGCAGCGCGCAACGGTTGAACGCGCACGCGATGAAATCCGCAAAAAATTTGGAAGCGATGCAATCATCAAGGGCCGCAGTCTGCGTTGATTTATTCGGCGGCCAATGGAAATTCTAGTGCGCCCAATCGTACGATCCCCTCAAACGCCTGACGCAATTTTTCGCGGGTTTCTGCGAATTGATCGCTTGGCGCAACTTGTGCTTCATCCAGATAGATACCACGGTCAATTTCAATCTGAATGGCATGTTGATTTGCTGAAGGACGCCCATAGTGTTGGGTGATAAAGGCGCCAGCAAAGGGTGTGTTGCGCGCGGTTTTAAGGCCCGCGTTCGCAAAACAGGCCTCAACCTCTTCGATCAGTGCGCGAGACGCGGATGATCCGTGGCGATCCCCAATCACGATTTCGGGCGGTGTTACCAGTTTTGACGGCGATGAAACGGCATCGTGTGGCATTGAATGCACGTCAATTAACACACTGTAACCATGGCGTAATTTCGCGGCCTTTAACAGGCGCAGCAATGCGTCGTGATAGGGATGCCAATAGGTGCGCAGGCGATCCTTGGCCTCTTGCATCGGGATTTTGCCGCGATAAATGGGGCGGCCATTTGCAACGACGCGGGGGATGACGCCAAGTCCCGATGATATTCGGGGGTTTTGCCCGCGGGTTTGTGCACCATTCACAATGGCAGGGTCCAGTTCATCTGCCGAGCGATTTAAATCAACAAACGCGCGCGGGGCATGTGCCAGTAAAAGTGGGGCACCAAATTCAGGTACATAGTCGATCAGCTGATCCACATAGGCATCTTCTGAAGATCGCAGGATCACAGGATCAAGAATCGATTGCCCCTTAAACGTGTTGGAATAATCGCGTCCACTGTGCGGAGAGGCAAAAACAACCGCCGACTCCCATGCCTTTGGGGCCAATATCTTGTATGCAGAGGTGGTTTCTGACCTAATATCCATAAGAGTCATCATAGACTAAAAACATTCTGGTGCAAAAGCCCTTGATCCTCTTGGAACAAGGTTTTATAGACCCTCCACCGGCGCGGGAAATCCGCGCCCCATTTTTTGGGGCTCGCTCGTTACGGTATGGGCGGTTAGCTCAGCGGTAGAGCACTACGTTGACATCGTAGGGGTCACTGGTTCGATCCCAGTACCGCCCACCATGAATTCACTGCCTCAATCCTGAGGCGACCTGCCAATGGCGCATTTGACGCGCCGCGAATGAAGGAGACGGCCATGAAGGTCAAAAACTCACTCCGCTCGCTGAAGCAGCGTCACCGCGACTGCCGTGTCGTGCGCCGTAAGGGCCGCGTATACGTCATTAACAAGACGCAACGCCGTTTCAAAGCCCGTCAGGGTTAAGAGCTTTGTCCCAGTAGGGACCCTAAAAAAACCCCGCCTTTTTGGCGGGGTGTGAATAAAGAGCTTTCTGAGTCACAATTAACAAGATAATAACAACACTAAGAAATAAGCCTGTAAAACATAATTTTACATAAACCGATGAAGCATCAATAACCATTTGATTTAAAGCTTCTTGCTTATCAGAGATTGAATTAATTAAATTTAATTTTGATGAATTAAATTTTGCAACTAAGTCTATAAACCACTCTGAAGTTTGTAAATTTATCTCGTATGGTGCTGGTCTTTTTAGTCCTATTACATTTTTTACACCTCTTGCCAACCATTCCTCATGTTTAATAATTGATACGATAATTTCTGCTATTAATAATGTTGCAATAGCTAAATAATCTGCACGAAGACCTAATGCGATCTTTCCTATTACAAATGCTAAACTGCCAGCCAAAAGCGCGCCGACAATCCAGGAAAATAAAACGGGTAATCCCATGCCACCGAGAAATCCTGTCTTTGCTGGATCAACTGACTCGATCGCCTCTATTCCTGGTGCAGCAGTTACTCTTAATAAAATTATTCCACCTAAAATTACAGAGGCTACTGAGTAATTTCTTAATTTAGATTTATCAAATCTGTTAAGTATAAATTTAACTACAAAGATAATTGCAACAATTATCCATATACAAGCTAAAATATTTAAACCTCCAACTTGCCAAGCTTTTTTGACTGGTTCAACCGAAACTAAGACTACAGCTAATCCTCCTAATGCTGTATATCCCATTATACCAAAATTAATTAATCCAGCATAACCCCATTGTATATTTGCCCCAATTGTCATAACTGCTGAAATTAAACAATAATTTAAAATAGTTAATGCAATAGACCAGGATTGAAATATCCCAACCAAAATTATTAAAAATATCATGATTGAATATGCGGCGATAACATTTTTATAATTCCTCATATTACTTTTCCTTTAAAGATACCTGACGGCCTTATTAATAAAACAATTACTAAAATTGAGAATGAAACTGCAAACTTGTAATCTGTCGATAATAACTGGAGTAAAGAATCTGGCTCAAGATGTTCAGGTAATAGATATGAAATGAATCTTTTGTATGCGTAAGTTACAAATATTTCTGCAAAGGCTATAACGTATCCAC
>CAXACF010000169.1:0-4935 GCA_963967125.1 uncultured Rhodobacterales bacterium
GCCAAAATGACAGGTGCCGACTTTCACGATGCATTTGTGCGGCATGCCAAAATGACGAAAGATCAAGCCGTGCAGAGTAATTATTGCCAAGTGTCACTGCGCGATGCCACTGCACGCAGGACATTGTGTGAATGAAAACTGATTCTCAAAAATAAAATTTATGACGATTTACGACATCTTGTCGTGAATCGAACAGCTGGGTTTTCCGACTCGGGTTATGCTCATGTCATGTCAATTTCGGCATGGTTTTCAAAAAACTGAATAAACATGACACTATCAACTGGGTTTGGTTCAACATCCGCGTTGGACAACAGAATCGTTGTGGGCAATTCGCTCGCTGTGGGTTCAATGGTTTTTTGGGCTGCGGGATTTCCTGCGGCGGATGCGCTGTTGCAAATTTGGCATCCCGTGACCCTCATTTTGCTTCGCCTGATCACTGTTCTATGCCTGCTTTATCCGCTGTGGATATGGATGGACGGACGCGGCACATTGCAAAATGTCGCGTGGGCGCGTGGGTTTGTTATTGGATTTTTTGGATTTGGAATTGGTACTGCTCTGCTGTTGTTTGCACAGTGGTACACTGACCCTGTGACTGTTGCATTGATTGCAACAACAACTCCGATCATGGCGACCTTGCTTGAAGTTTGGCAAGGAGATCGCAAAATTAGTATTCAGTTTTTGATCGGTCTGACAGCCTCTGTGATTGGTGGTGTCTTTGCCGTTGGCGATACCTTTACGCTGGATACAGGGATCGGCCTTTTCATGGCAATTTTTGCGGGTGCGTTTTTTGCATGGGCGTCGGATGCAAGTGTCAAACAACTCCCTATGCTAAGCACCTTGGGACGTACCACCGTGACGTTTACGGGCGCGACGCTCTTTGCTGCTGTGCTGTTTATTGTCTGCTGGTATTACGACATTGCCGCGCTTCCCAACACCGTCTCACTTACAGATGTAAGCAATCTGGCGATTTATGCGATTGCGGCGATGGCTATTTCGCAGATCATGTTTCTGGGGGCGGTTTCAAAAATCGGGATCGCACTGACGTCCCTTCACGTCAATATCGCACCATTTTATGTGATGATGTTTGTTGTGCTGCTTGGCGGGGTCTGGAATGTCCAAGTCGCTTTTGGAGCGGCGATGGTTGCGATTGGTGTGATCATCGCACAGAAAAATAACTCCGCCTGATTGCGGGGTTTCAAGCGCCTTAGATTTGCACGAATATGCGGTCACCTTCTACCTTAACGGGATAGGTCACCAAATCCACCGTGGCAGGTGCGGATAGGGCTTTGCCAGTACAAATGTCAAAACGCCCTCCGTGCAGCGGACATTCGATCACGCAATCAATCACCATACCGTCTTCTAGGCTTTGTTCCTCGTGGGTGCACATAAGGCTTGTTGCGAAAAAACCCTCTTCTGTGTTGTAAATCGCAATTTTCTGACCTTCGTGTTCCCAACTGATCAGGTCCTCTTCGTCAATGTCTGTGGTGGCGCATGCATCAATCCATGTGCTCATGTTCTTCTCCCGAATTTGATCGTTTATTGATGGACAGGTGTCCATTTATCCAATGCCTCAAGGAACTTGTCCCGTTCACCTGCATGCATTCCGATGTTGGTTGGGCCATATGGGAAGTTGCCGTTTGCCACTTCGCTGTGAAATTTACCTAATGCCTCTACGCGTTCGTCATGGATCTGTTTATGCAGGCGGCCCACATTGCCAAAGGCGTGTGCATGCTTTGGTGGTGTGTCTTCTTCGCTTGCCTCACCGCAAATATCGGCAAGGAACGAAAATACCGCATCACCCCCCGCACCTGACCCAAGCGAAAATGTAACAACTGATGTTTTATCGTTTACGGCCAGCAAAACTTCTTCGGCCAAACATTCAACTTCAACCGCGAAAACGCCTACATCTTCCATGCGTTTAAGTGTGTCCCATACTTGCAGTGCCTCTTCTGCGGTGCGTCCAAAGGCACGCAACCCACCATAATGATGACTAAACGTTGGGATCAGACCGATATGGCTTTGCACGGGGATGCCTTCGCTTGCCATGCGTTCCATCACATCAAAAGAGCGAAGCGTGTAATACATATCCGCGCCGCGTCTCATTGCCTCAAACGCATGGGCGATGATTTCATCATCTGACCCAAACTGCGCCCAGGATGACCCCGCACCCGTGAAATGCGTAGGTGCCAGTTCGCGGACATCTTCCATCTGATCAGTTCCAACCACAAACAAATCAATGCCCGCCTCAACACAGGCAGTGATTTGATCGCGATCTGCGGGATTGCACATGGTCAGTGTTTTTCCCGATCCTTTCAACGCCTTTAGGTCGGCCACAGTGTAGTTGCGCTGTGCGGGGTTTCGACTAAAATCATATATGCGCTTCATCCTACATGCTCCGTTCTGCAATCTTTTGAATGGGGCCACCGTTTGTGACCATATGTGGTGCCTGACGAATATGCTGTGCTTTGGTTGATTTGCCCATGGATCGACGCAGCGTGATCAAGAATACTTCGTAATTTGTACGGAAAAACCCGGGATCTGGTTCGGGAACCTGATCCTTGATGGCCTGTGCCAATTGGGGAAGCGCATGAAACGGAACGTTCGGGTATAGATGGTGTTCCATGTGATTGTTCATATTCATGTATAGAAAATCACCCAGCCTGCTGCCGCGAAAGGAGCGTGTGCTTTCCACGATTGACGGTGAATTTTCCATAAGTTCCACATGCTGTGTTAGCGTGAATAGCAACATAATCGGTGCGCCCAATACACGTGGAATGATAATAAACCAAAGGGGCCACAGGATTCCCACCAACGGCAACAAAATCAAACCTGCATAGATCGCAATCATAACGCGCGCGTTCCTGGTCATCTTTGGAAATTCCGTTTCTGGCGTCACATCCCGCATGATCGGTGTGTAGCGGCGCAGGGCAAGTTGACCAAAAACCTGCAGGTGAAACCGCAGCAGGGCAAATCCACTGATTTCGGCAATCCACCCACCGAACCCCATGGGAGTGTCAAATGGCATCTGACTATCCTTACCGACATGCCATGTATGTGTATGGTGGTTTGTATGCGTGTAACGACGATGAAGAGGTTCCTCCATGTAAATTAGCGAGGTGATCCACAAAACAGCCTCATTGATCCAACGTGTTCGAAACGCAGTGCCATGCGCGCATTCGTGACTAAAGCTATAGGCGGGAACGGTCAAAAATACGCCCAAAACAAACATCGCAGGCCACATCCAAATCGTGCCCAATGTCATTGCAACCAATGTGCTACTCAGCACAAGGGTCACAATCCATTTTGCAAGATAGACTAACCCCGGTCGATCCGAGCGTGCCGCGATTTGTTTTAGTGTCTTTTTATCCAGTTTAACGCCAGAGGACGCGGCGTTTGTGGGAACGTAATCAGGCATTGGGAAACCTTCGATGTTTGGTCGACTTTGTATACTGTGTGTATTTGGCACGCGTCTTTCAGGGTGACAAATGATCATTTCTAGCCTATGTCATTAATAAAATTAATGCATAGGTACTGCATGCCGACTGGCGCATCTTCATTACCTCCTCTCGCATGGCTTCGCGCGTTTGAGGCCAGTGCGCGACATCTATCGTTCACACGGGCAGCGGGTGAATTGGGGTTAACGCAGTCCGCGATTAGCCAGCACATTCGAAACCTAGAGGCGTACTTGGGGCGCGATCTATTCCTGCGCAAAACGCGTGCTTTGGAATTGACCGAAGATGGTGGGAATTACCTGCCGATTGTGCGCGAGGCGTTTCAAATTTTATCCAATGGGACCCAGGCATTCACGGGGGATGATCGTGGACGCACCCTGACGCTGCATTGCAATTTGGCCTTTTCAATTTACTGGCTTGCCCCGCGTTTGCATAAGCTTTACGCGGCACACCCATGGCTTACACTGAATATCGTCACACCCATTTGGGATCCAGAGCGTCATGCAACCCATGCCGCATTGGAAATCCGTTTTGGACGTCCTGAGGATTTGGGCGCAAACGCACAAAAACTTTCTGATGCCACATATTTTCCTGTCTGCGCACCCGACTATCAGGATGGGATATTTAACGTGACGACGGCGAAATTATTTGATTGTGCAGGTGTCACGGGGTCGTGGGGGACGTGGTTATCTGCGGGCGGTGCAGCGCTTGCGCCAGGTCAAAACATCAACTTGGCGTCAACATATGTCATTGCGATGCAGGCGGCGTTGAATGGTGCGGGCATGGCGTTGACGCACGATATTTTGGTTCGTGATTATCTGGAACAAGGAACGCTGGTTGCGCCATTCCAGAGGAAGCTTACCTTGAACGAAGGGTATTATTTGCTGCCAATGGCACAATATGCAGAAACCTCTGCAGCGCTTGCATTTCGGGATTGGTTATTTTCGGAACTGTCGTTGGATTAATCAAACTGCGCTTCGCGTGCGCGTATCACGGCGCAGATCGTTTCGTTGTAGGGGGTCGGCACACTCAATTCGTTGCCCAATTTTAGGATTGCGCCATTTATGGTCCCAATTTCGGATGCGCGCTGCGCCTCGTGATCTTGCAACATTGAGGGTTTGGCAGTGCCGACACGATCCGCAAATTCGGTGACATATCGAATAGGATCATCGAATGAAAAATTGGTGCCCAACTGCATACCAATTTCATAGGCCTCTTTCATGCAGGACAGGGCAATGTTCCATTCCGCGGCGTGCGCACGTAGTTTGGCCACGTTCCAACCAAAGGCCGTGCAAGGGCCAGAAAGGGTAACGTTGCACAACAGTTTTTCCCAAATCAATTGGGCAATGTCATCATAAATTTCAATATGAAATCCTCCGTCGCGCCAGGCGTCGGCGACGCGGGATAATCTGTGGTCATTTACCCCTTTCATCAGGCCTAAACGGATGTTTTTCATTGATGTGTGCGCTGCATGGGCAGGCCC
>CAXACF010000170.1:0-4912 GCA_963967125.1 uncultured Rhodobacterales bacterium
CAGATTGGCAGACGCCGACCGCCCCCATGGGCGGCGTCTTTGTCGCCACCCTCGGTCGGCTTCGCACAATATTCAAAACAAAAACGGGCGGTGCATCAACACCACCCGATTGGTCATCGTTGAAATACAACGACGCTAGATCATCGCCATGCCGCCATTCACGTGCAATGTTGTGCCGGTAACATAGCCTGCCTCTGCGCTGGCAAGATATAAGACCGCAGCAGCAATTTCATCTGCCTCACCCATACGGCCTGCAGGAACCTGTTGCAAAATACCGCTTTTCTGGTCGTCATTCAGTTTGTCGGTCATCGCGGTTGTGATGAACCCAGGGGCCACTGCGTTCACTGTGATCCCTCGGCTTGCCACCTCATAGGCCAATGACTTGGACATACCAACCATGCCTGCCTTGGACGCGGCATAGTTGCCTTGCCCCGGATTACCAGTCGCACCCACAACAGATGAGATATTCACGATACGGCCCCAACGCGCCTTCATCATGCCGCGCAACACGCCACGGCACAGACGCATGGTGGCCGTTAGGTTCACATCCAAAACCGAATTCCATTCGTCATCCGACATGCGCATGAACAGGTTATCTTTGGTGATCCCTGCGTTATTTACCAAAATATCAACGCTACCCATCGCCTGGGCCGCTTGTTTTGGAAGCGCCTCAACAGCCTCGGCATCTGATAGGTTACATGTCAGGATGTGGCAACGATCCCCCAATTCATTTGCCAATGCTTCCAATGGATCACGGCGTGTTCCGCTGATCGCAACAGTTGCGCCCGAGCCGTGTAGGGATTTTGCAATCGCGCCACCAATGCCACCCGATGCCCCAGTGATCAGTGCGTTTTTACCTGTTAAATCAAACATCATTTTATCCTTATGCTTGTGCCGCTGCGGCGGCATCTGCTGCTGTTCCAATGGCTTTGCATTCAATGGCGCGATCAAGGCGACGCACCATGCCGCTAAGTGCCTTACCAGCCCCGATTTCCCAAATTTGATCCACGCCTTGGCTGGCCATCCACATCACGGATTCACGCCAACGCACGGATCCTGTGACCTGCTGCACCAATAATGCACGGATTTCATCAGGATCACTGACCCCTGCGGCGCGGACATTGGAAACCACCGGAACGGCGGGTGCCTGAATGTTCACCGCGGCCAATGCTTCTTTCATTTTTTCTGCTGCGGGTGCCATCAATTCACAGTGGAACGGCGCAGATACGGGCAGCAACACCGCGCGTTTTGCGCCGCGTTCCTTGGCCAATTCAACCGCACGTTCCACGGCCGCCTTGTGACCTGACACAACCACTTGTCCCGGGTCGTTATCATTTGCCGCCTGACACACTTCGCCCGCGGCGGCCTCTGCTGCGACAGATTGCACTGCGTCAAAATCCAAACCCAACAAGGCCGCCATCGCGCCAACACCCACGGGAACGGCGGCTTGCATCGCCTCACCGCGCAAACGCAACAGGCGCGCGGTGTCTGCAACCGAAATGGCACCCGCCATGGCAAGCGCCGAATATTCGCCCAATGAATGCCCCGCGACCATCGCAGCATCGGTGATACCCAGCCCCTCGGCCTCAAGCGCGCGGAAAGCGGCCATTGATGTCGCCATCAATGCGGGCTGTGCATTTTGCGTCAGTGTCAGGGTTTCAATGTCCCCTGCCCAAATCAGATCGCTTAGCTTTTCGCCAAGCGCCTCATCCACCTCATTGAAAATATCCATTGCGGCGGGATAGGCCTCTGCCAAATCCTTGCCCATGCCAATGCTTTGTGCCCCTTGTCCGGGACAAACGAATGCGCGTGCCAAATCATCCTCCGTCTTTATCGGTTGCCCCCAGATAGCCGCGCGGGGCGGCTTGCGCAATGGTGGTGTTTACATTTGCCCGTCTTCTGTGGCCAATTCATATAGATGCCATGCCGCATGTCCAAATAAAGGTAGGGTCAGAAACAGCCCCAAAAACCACGGCAACATAGATAAAAATGTGAACCCCGCGATGATCAAGGCCCAGATCATCAGGTTAAAGAAATTGTTTTGAACCGCCTGAAACGACGCGATCATCGCGGTGACAAAATCCACCTCGCGCGCCACCAACATTGGCACCGAAAACAGCGTGATCATATAGACAAACAAAGAAAACACCGCACCAACGGTGCTGCCAATGGCCAACATCATAAACCCATTCACGCTAAGGTACACTTCCAAGCTGCTGGAAATATTGGTCATGGTGGAAAGCCCCAAAAACAGCGCAAAAATCATGTGCCCTAAGAAAAACCAAAACAATAATATCACGATAATCACCGCCGAAAGCGAGGGGAGCTGTCGTGTGTGTTGATGCAAAATCACGCCCAAAATTTCGCGCCACAACAGAGGTTCATCCGCCGACAACCTGCGCGATACCTCGTATAACCCCACGGCGGCAAAGGGGGCGATGATGGGAAATCCGCCCACGGCCAAAACCAACCAATAGCTTTGCCCCGTTTCAAGCGAGATGCGTACCAATATCCATCCCAACAGGACATAAAAGCCCGCAAAAAACAGTCCAAAGAGGGGCGCACGCCGCATATCAGAGGCAGCACGACGACAGGCAAGTCGCAGCATATCCAATGATATTTGACGAAATTCTGGCGCGCCGTGCGGCAGCGTATCCCCCATAAGCTCTCCCCCTGTTTAAAAAACAGGCTCAACCGAACGAGAGATAAAATCAAGTTTTATTTCGCAGGCTACGTTGGCGCGTGATCTTTCCATGGTGTGCCATGGTACCAATCATTGGCCATACCCAATAGTTTGGCGTCCTGCCCACGACCACCGATCAATTGCAGACCTGCGGGCAATCCCGCCGCGCCAAACCCAATCGGCAGGTTTACAACAGGCAGACCAATCAACCCCGCTGGGATCACAACCTGCATCCAGCGGTGATAGGTGTCCATTTGCACCCCTGCAATTTCGGTGGGATGCACCCAATCGATGGGGAATGGCCAAACTTGTGCAGAAGGCATCAAAAACGCATCATATGTTTCAAACAGCTGTGCTGCCTTTTTGAACCACATGGATCGCACGACAGATTGTTGATGCACCTCGCGCGCAGTCATGGCCAATCCGCGTTCGATTTCCCAAATGGCGGCTGGTTTTAACAAATCACGCTTTTCAGGATCGTCATAAAATACACCTGCCCCGCTGGCCACCATCCATGATCGTAGTGTGATCCAAGATTCCCATAGCGCATCCATTGAAAATGGTGCGTCAATTGCTGTCACATCCGCACCCAAGGCGCGCAAATCCTCAACCGCGCTTTCGGAAATATCCATGATACCATCGTCATAGGGCAAACCCCAATCACCCAGCCATGCGATTTTCGCACCCTTTAACGCATGGGCATCCATATCCTTGGCAAAATCCGCGGTGGGCAGTCCGTGGGGTTGGCGGGCATCCCCGCCCGATTGCACCGATAACAGTGTTGCCAAATCCTTGGGACACCGTGCCATGGGACCATTGGTTGCCAATTGGTGAAGGAAGCTATCGCCCAGCGGTTCTGAGGGCACCAAGCCCCATGTGGGGCGCATCCCGTATACGTTGTTCCATCCCGCAGGGTTGCGCAGGCTGCCCATCATGTCCGACCCATCGGCATAGCGTATCATCCCCGTGGCCAGCGCAACCGCCGCCCCGCCAGACGATCCACCCGCCGAACGCGTGGCGTCATAGGCATTGCCCGTGGCCCCATGTACGGGATTAAACGTGTGGCTGCCCAAACCGAATTCGGGCGTATTGGTTTTGCCGATAATGATTGCCCCCGCCGCGCGCATGCGGGCCACCATGATATCGTCGGTTTTGACAAGATTGTTTTTGAAAATTGGCGATCCCATCGAGGTTTCAAAACCCGCCGCATTTGCCAAATCCTTTATCGCGATGGGTTCCCCATGCAGTGGCCCGCGTTGTTCCACCGGAACATGATCTGCCGCCTCGGCCAGTTTCATAAGATCCTCAGGATCCGCCAAACTGATAACAGCGTTCACCCGTGAATTATGTCGTTCAATCGCGTCCAGCGCAGATTGCATTTTTTCAACTGCAGTGCTCATGTTCACCCTCGCGCTATTGGGATTTAGTCGATGGCAGTTGCCTCGGCACGGGATTTTCCCGAAACATCCATGGCCAAGGTCGCCGCCATGAAGGCATCCAAATCCCCATCCAAAACGCCCTTACTATCGGATGTTTCGTGCCCCGTGCGCAGGTCCTTGACCATTTGATAGGGGTGCAAAACATAGGATCGGATTTGGTTGCCCCAGCCTGCGTCGCCCTTGTTTTCATGGGCCTCGTTAATGGCCGAATTGCGGCGGTCCAATTCCAATTGATACAGGCGTGATTTCAACGCCTTCATCGCGATATCGCGGTTTTGGTGTTGGGATTTTTCCGAACTGGTCACAACGATCCCTGTAGGATGGTGGGTGATGCGAACAGCCGAGTCTGTAGTGTTGACGTGCTGTCCCCCCGCCCCAGAGGAGCGATAGGTATCAATGCGAATATCGGCGGGGTTCACCTCGATATCAATGTTGTCGTCAACCACGGGATAAACCCAGACCGAACAAAAGGATGTGTGCCGTTTTGCAGCGCTATCAAAGGGGGAAATACGCACCAGGCGATGCACGCCGCTTTCTGATTTCAACCAACCATAGGCGTTGTGGCCCGAAATTTTATAGGTGACGGATTTAATCCCCGCCTCTTCTCCTGGTGTTTCTGATTGCATTTCAACGCTATAGCCGCTTTTTTCCGCCCAGCGCACATACATCCGCGCCAGCATTGAGGCCCAGTCACAGCTTTCGGTGCCCCCTGCCCCTGAATGCACCTCAAGGAAGGTGTCATTTGCATCTGCCTCCCCGTTCAACAGCGCCTCAAGCTCTTTGGCAGCGG
>CAXACF010000171.1:0-4912 GCA_963967125.1 uncultured Rhodobacterales bacterium
GAGCCGACAAAGCAGTTTTCAGCCCTCAAACCCCTTTTAGTCGGGCTTGTTGCAAGTATTTTGTTGATCATCGGCTTTGGCGGATGGGCCGTAATGGCACAACTTTCTGGCGCGATCATCGCATCAGGTCAGATTGAGGTCGATCAAAATCGTCAAATTGTACAGCACCCCGATGGTGGTGTTGTGGCAGAAATTTTGGTAGACGAAGGGGACACAGTTAATAATGGCGATGTGCTGCTACGCTTGGACCCAAGGGGCGAACAATCCGAATTGTCCATTATCCAAGGACAGCTTTTTGAATTGATGGCGCGACGCGGACGATTAATTGCTGAGCGTGATAATTTGGATCGCGTCACCTTTGATCCCAAATTGATTGCCGCTGCGGCCAACGATCCCGCGATTGAAGAGCTGAAATCTGGACAAGAACAGCTATTTCATGCTCGTCGTGCCAGCTTGACAAAACAGGTTGAACAATTGCGCAAACGCACGGCGCAGATCGACAACCAAATCGACGGGATCATCGCGCAAAAGGCCGCGTTGAATACGCAATTGGATTTGATTGAAATCGAATTGGCCGATCAACAGAAACTGTTGGATCGTGGTCTGGCCCAAGCCTCACGCGTGCTTGCATTGCAACGCACCCAAGCCGAGCTAAGCGGAAACTTGGGCGACTTGGTCGCACGCGAGGCCGAGGCCGCAGGGCGTATTACCGAAATCGAAATTGAAATCCAAAGTCAGTTCACGCGTCGCCAAGAAGAGGCCATCACACGCCTACGCGACCAACAATTCCGCGCCTTGGAATTGGACGAACGTGCCCAAGCGTTGATGGACAGATTGCACCGCATGGACATACGTGCCCCTGCCTCTGGAATTGTTTACGGATTGACCGTGTTTACACCCCGATCTGTCATCCGCGCAGCAGAACCTGTGATGTACTTAATACCGCAAGATCGTCCGTTGATTATCGCCGCACAAGTGTCGCCGATAAACATTGATGAGTTGTTTGTGTCCCAAGACGTCACATTGCGGTTTTCGGCACTGGATCAGCGCCAGACACCCGAATTGTTCGGTAAGGTTGTAAAGGTTTCCGCGGACGCCTTTGTGGATGAAACCACACGTGCCACCTATTACCGTGCTGAAATCATATTGAACGATGGTCAAATTGATCGACTGCCCGCCCACATCACCCTGATCCCGGGTATGCCAGTTGAGGCGTTTATTCGCACCTCTGATCGCTCTCCGCTTAGCTATTTGGTCAAACCGCTGACCGACTATTTCGCAAAAGCATTCCGCGAAGGATAAAGCCCCTTTTCACCCTAATTTTTTCGCGATAGCGTCGCGGCAAACAAAATAAGGATACGAAGAAATGAGTGCGAACTACGAAGCGAAATTGGCCGATATGGGAATTACTCTTCCTGCGGCGCCCGCACCTGCGGCAAAATATGTGCCCTTTGTTGTGATTGGGGACATGGTTTATGTATCTGGGCAAATTTCCCAAGACGCTGGTGGCCTGATTAAAGGCAAATTGGGCGATGACATGGAAACAGAGGCGGGCGCAGCAGCCGCGCGAACCTGTGCACTAGGATTGATGGCACAGCTAAAGGCCGCCTGTGATGGTGATTTGGACCGCCTTGTGCGCGTCGTGAAATTGACAGGGTTTGTCAATTCCACACCCGATTTCACAGAACAACCCCAAGTCATCAATGGGGCATCCAATCTATTGGGGGATGTATTTGGCGACGCCGGCGCGCACGCCCGTTCCGCCGTATCCGCCGCGGCATTGCCATTGGGTGTTGCTGTTGAAATCGAAGGCATTTTTCAGATCAAATAATGCCCGCACTGGACCCTGCGTTTTTGAAAACACCTATCGCGCATCGTGCATTGCATGATGCGTCGAAAGGCGTTTATGAAAACTGTCGATCCGCCATTATCGCAGCAATCGAACATGGGTATGCCATAGAAATTGATTTACAACTGTCCGCAGATGGGCGCGCGATGGTGTTTCATGATGATACGCTTGATCGCCTGACGGATAAGCACGGCGATGTCTCCGATTATACTGCTGCTGAGTTGACACAGATTAAGGTGGGCAGCGGACAGGACGTGATCGAACCGCTTGAGGATATTTTGCGTCTGGTCGATGGACGTGTCCCTCTGTTGATCGAGTTAAAAGATCAAAGCAGACAACTTTCACAAACCGACGGTCGATTAGAGCAGGCAACGATTGACGCGCTGTCCCTTTATGAGGGCGCAGTTGCGGTCATGAGCTTTAATCCACACATGATCGCAACAATGGCTAAACTATCGTCTGATCTGCCCTTGGGATTGACCACAGGCAGCTTTATGGACCCCACTTGGGGCATTGATGCAGAGCGGATCGAGCATTTATCCCAGATCGCTGATTTTGATCCAACACGGTACAGTTTCGTTTCGCATTTTGCGCTGGAATTGGCAGCACCGTGCATCCAAATGCTTAAGGATCAGGGCACCGCGATTTTCACCTGGACGATCCGCAGCCCAGAGGCCGAGGCCGTCGCAAGGCAGACTGTCGATAACATCACATTCGAAGGCTATTTGGCCGCGCATCCTTGAATTTTGAAGCCCAAACATCACTTCATGATCATGGAAGGAAAGTAGATGAGCGATCGCGACATTTCGGTTGAAATCATTGGATCCCTTTCTGCGATCAACGCACAGGATTGGGACGCCTGCGCCGATCCTGACGCAGCCTCTGATCGACCGCTTGACCCGTTTACAACCTACCGCTTTTTGCGCGCCCTTGAGGACAGCGGATCAGTGGGTGAGGGCACAGGATGGCAACCACTTTACATGATTGCGCGCGATCAGGATCAAATCATCGGAGCAGCGCCAATGTATTTGAAATCCCACTCGCAGGGCGAATACATTTTTGATCACAACTGGGCACATGCCTATGAGCGCGCGGGCGGGCGTTATTACCCGAAACTACAAATTGCCGCCCCCTTTACCCCTGCAACGGGGCGGCGGTTTTTGACGAAACCTAACCATCACGAAACCGCCTGTCGTGCGTTGATCGAAGGGGCATCCCAATTTGCCCAGAAAAACCAAATTTCATCCCTGCACGCAACATTTTGCACGCAGGATGAATATGAAATGGGTGGCAAATTCGGCCTTCTGCAGCGCGAAACACAACAGTTTCATTGGTACAATCAGGGGTTCGAAACCTTTGATGATTTCTTGGGCGCACTTTCCTCGCGCAAACGCAAAAACATTCGCAAAGAACGCGCAACGGCCCAATCATTTGGCGGGCGCATTTTGCAATTAACTGGGGATCAGATTGCGCCACATCATTGGGATGTCTTTTGGCAATTTTACCAGGACACGGGTGCGCGCAAATGGGGTACACCCTATCTGACGCGTGCTTTCTTTGATGAAATCCAAGAAACGATGCGTGATGATTTGCTATTGGTTTTGGCAGAAAATGATGAAGGCTATGTCGCTGGCGCCCTAAATTTTATTGGACGCGATGCGCTTTACGGTCGTTATTGGGGATGTATCGAGGATCACCCCTGCCTGCATTTTGAATTGTGCTATTACCAGGCCATCGATTTCGCCATTGAACATGGCCTTTCGCGGGTTGAGGCAGGCGCACAAGGCGAACACAAACTCGCACGTGGATACATGCCGTCCACAACATATTCGCTGCATTGGGTAAATGACCCAGGATTTGATCGTGCCGTGCGTGAATACTTGGTTGCCGAACGTGACGCCAACCAACAGGATATTGAAATCTTAACCAGCTATGGGCCGTTCCGTCGGGACACTCCCGACGAAACCGAATGACGCTAGATTTGTTCCAGTAACGCTTCACCACCAGATAGATCACAGACACCTGTGCCCACCTCAGGTGCGTAAACCTGAACAACGCCATCAACGACATACATTGCAAATCGTTTTGCGCGCGCGATCAGGCCAACGGGCGGCGCGGTAAAATCCATGCCAATCGCTTTGGTAAAGGTGCTTTCGGCATCGGCCAACATTGTAATCCCTGCCTCGGTTGCGCCCGTCGCTTCACCCCATGCGTGCATGACGTGCGGATCATTCACAGAAATACAAATAATTTCGTCCACGCCCTTAGTGTCAAACGCATCTTTGGTTCGAATAAAACTTGGTACATGTGCGGATGAACAGGTCGGTGTAAATGCACCTGGTACTGCAAAAATAACTACATTCCGGCCCCTCATCTTTTCGGCCAATGAAACCGAATGGATCCCATCTGCATCTTTCATCAAAAGAGTTGCATCGGGCAGGGTTACACCAGTGGAAATCTCCATGAAAATTGTCCTTTCGCAATTGCGTTTCATAATGTGATTGCGATAGGTTTAGCGTGTTTAAAATTTTCGGCCATAGGAAAATCAAAATGTCGGGCACAATAATCATCGGCGCAGGCCAAGCAGGGTCTGCAGCGGCCGTGAAACTGCGCAATTTAGGGTACGAAGGTGACATCACGCTGATCGGTGCGGAAAGTGCCCCACCCTATCAACGTCCACCATTGTCCAAGAAATATATGCTTGGCGAAATGGAGTTAGAGCGTCTTTACCTGCGCCCGATTGATTTTTACGAAACAAACAACATTACCCTTCGGCTGGGAACCAAAGTTGATGCAATCAACACAGCCGATAAATCTATTTCGGTTCAGGGTGAAACACTGTCTTACGACAACCTGATCCTGACAACTGGGTCATGGCCACGCAGATTACCCGCAAAAATTGGTGGTGATTTGGCTGGGGTGTATTCCATGCGCGATCTGGCGGATGCCGATGCAATGGCAGACGAATTCCAAGTGGGACGGCGCACCCTGATTATTGGGGGTGGTTATATTGGGTTAGAGGCCGCAGCCGTCGCCGCTAAAAAAGGTGTTAACGTCACCTTG
>CAXACF010000172.1:0-4912 GCA_963967125.1 uncultured Rhodobacterales bacterium
TGCTGCACCTGCTGCACCCATTAAATTTCGAATTTTGACTTTTTGCACCGAAAACCCCGCCGCGCACTGGACATTACCCGTGTAATCAAGGCAAGAAACGAAGCCAAAGGTCAACTTACACAATCGTGTTCTGCGGAAAGCTGCCGAAATGGGTGTTTCGAAAATTAATGTGGATAAGCTTTTGGCGGGGGATCGCCGTGCATTGTCCAAGGCGATCACATTGGTCGAAAGTTCGCGTTCAGATCACCGCGCAGCAGCGTTGGAACTGCTAGAAGCTGCTTCAAAAGCAAATCGTCAGGCCCTGCGTATCGGGTTGTCGGGAACGCCCGGTGTTGGCAAATCAACCTTTATCGAAAGCTTTGGCACGTATTTAACGGATCAGGGATTGAAAGTTGCGGTCCTTGCGGTTGATCCCAGTTCTGCCCGCACTGGTGGGTCCATATTAGGTGATAAAACACGCATGGATCGGCTGTCGCGTAACCCAAATGCGTTTATTCGACCTTCGCCTAGCCAATCGCACCTTGGTGGCGTGGCGCGTCGCACGCGCGAGGCTGTTGCGGTTTGTGAGGCGGCTGGTTTCGATGTTGTTCTGATAGAGACAGTTGGGGTTGGACAATCTGAAACAATCGTATCGCAGATTTCTGACTTATTTATGTTGCTGCTTGCGCCTGCTGGCGGCGATGAATTGCAGGGTGTCAAACGCGGCATCATGGAAATTGCCGACATGATTTTGGTGAACAAAGCGGATGGTGATTTAAAGGCAACAGCGACGCGCACATGTGCGGATTACGCAGGCGCACTTCGACTGTTGCGATCCCGCCCCAATGATCCAGATGGGTTTCCCATGGCGATGACGGTCTCAGCGATCGAAGAAAGCGGTCTGTCGGATGCCTGGGATAAAATAAACGAACTTATCTCTTGGCGACGTGCGGAAGGATATTTTGACCAGACGCGGCAAAGCCAAGTTTCATTTTGGTTCAAAGAAGATATACGCCAAATGTTGCTGTCACAACTGGATGGTGCACAGGCGCGTGAACGTATGGATGCGTTAGAACGTGCAATTCAGGCGGGGGAAATATCGGCATCCCTTGCAGCCGATTCTTTCGTCAGTGATTTAAAGTCGAAACGATTCGATTAACTGAATGATTGACAACTTTTTGCCCAGCAAAAACACGGATCTGCGATTTATAAATATTCAAAGGCCTGAAAATTCGTAAATTGCGGGTTCTGGCTTCTTGACCTTACCCAGATTTGCACATAGAAGCACACGAACTGAATTTCGGCGCGGCCCTATTAGCGGCGCCTTTTTATATTGGCCAGCGGTTGATGCAGGTCAGACGAAAATAGATGAGGATAAGATCATGTCGCGACGCTGCGAATTGACTGGAAAAGGCCCGATGACTGGCAACAACGTCAGCCACGCCAACAACAAAACACGTCGTCGCTTCTTGCCAAACCTGAACGACGTAACACTGCAGTCTGAAACATTGGGCCGTGGGTTCAAGTTGCGCATTTCTGCAGCGGCTCTTCGCTCTGTTGATCACCGTGGTGGTCTTGATGCGTTTTTGGCAAAAGCAAAAGACGGTGAGCTATCTGACAACGCGCTAAAAATCAAAAAAGAGATCGCAAAAGCACAAACAGCGTAAGTGTCGCACCAAGATTTATTGAAGACCCTGTCGCTGTGTGGCAGGGTTTTTTTGTGTCCTAGTGTCGGGTGATCCCATTCCTAACTTGCTTCGCATAAGTTTGATCCTTGCCATGATCATTGGCGCGTTTTCACGCGTCCATGCGATGCCGCATGAACAGGATGTCGCTCATATCGTTCCCGTTTGTAGTGGCGGTACGATGATTGTGGTCCTGCTGGATGCCAATGGTGACCCGATTAAGCGACAGGTCACGTGTCCCGATTGTATTTCTGTATTAGCGCTTGTGGATGCTTCAACGGGTGTGGTGGTTTTACAGGATGCCCATGCGCAGGCACATCAATATTGGACCAATCAGGCCCAACGCGCGTCAGTGGTTTTTGATGGTTTTCAGCAACGGGGCCCACCCCTCAACTCTTGATTTCGAAACCAACACAAAAAAATCAGGAGATAAAAATGAAACTTGGAAACCTACTCTCAGCGGCATGTGTCGCATTGTTGACTTGTACGCCTTTGTTCGCGGGCGACGTTATGGTGATGGATGCCTATGCACGCGTCGCAAGCAAAGTTGCCAAATCGGGTGCCGCATTTATGATGTTCCACAATCATGCAGATCAGGATGATCGTTTGATTGCGGCTGCATCTGATGTGGCGAAGCGTGTCGAACTTCATACGCATATCGAAGAAGATGGCGTTATGAAAATGACCAAGCTTGAAGATGGCATGATCATTCCTGCAGGCGGTATGCATGCGCTGAAACGGGGCGGAGATCATGTCATGTTCATGGGGCTTACGCGGTCATTAGAACATGGGGATATGTTTGAACTTACTCTGACCTTTCAACATGCGGGGGACGTGACGCTAACGGTTCCCGTTGATTTGGAACGTCAGGACAAAATGTCTGCGCACACGCATTCACACTAAAACTTAACTTGGGCTGGATGTGATCCGGCCCTTTTACACTCCTCCCTTGGCAAGCCATTGAATTGCGCGTATACGGCCAGCCTGAAAATAAGGATATTCAAATGCAGCAAGGTAGCGCCAATCTTAACGTTATGATGAAAGCCGCGCGCAAGGCGGGGCGTTCCCTTTCCAAAGACTTTCGCGAGGTGGAAAATCTTCAGGTGTCACGCAAAGGGGCAGGGGATTTTGTGTCACGTGCGGATATGGCTGCAGAAAAGATCATTCGCGAAGAGCTGACCGAGGCGCGACCCACATATGGTTTCTTGGGCGAAGAAACGGGTGAAGTGGATGGTCAGGACCCAACACGCCGTTGGATTGTTGATCCACTTGACGGTACGACCAACTTTTTGCACGGGCTTCCGCATTGGGCCGTTTCCATCGCGCTTGAGCATAAGGGGCAATTGGTTGCCGCGGTTGTTTATGATCCCACCAAAGACGAGATGTTTGTTGCAGAAAAAGGGGCAGGGGCGTGGATGAATGAAATGCGCATTCGCGTGTCCCCACGTTATCGTGTCGAAGATAGTCTTTATGCAACTGGTATTCCGTTTTCGGGACGTGCAGGCGACCTGCCTGAAACATTACAAGATTTGGCCAAAC
This sequence comes from uncultured Rhodobacterales bacterium, assembly GCA_963967125.1. GTDB lineage: Bacteria > Pseudomonadota > Alphaproteobacteria > Rhodobacterales > Rhodobacteraceae > HIMB11. The sequence goes on from CAXACF010000172.1 coordinate 3,204, forward strand.
TGATGCCTGCCTGTGCGGGTGTGCGCCGCTTTGGTGCGGCCTCGTTGGATTTGGCATATGTTGCTGCAGCGCGATATGACGGTTTTTGGGAACGTGGACTAAAATCGTGGGATATGGCTGCTGGTTTGTTGATCGCGAAAGAGGCAGGCGCATTGGTTGAAGGTCTGACACCAGATACCGACCCAATGGAAACAGGCGATGTTATCGTCGCAAGTGAGGCGCAGTTTGAGGCATTTGCCAAAATCTTGCGCAGCTAATCAGCGGCGGGGCCTGCGGGGTATCTTGGGAATCCCTGATTGCGTGAGTGTGTAGGTTGCCTCTGGGTGGGGTGGCACACCATCTGTCGCGCGCCAAAATGCGCGGGATCCCTTTGCGCGCCAGCGCGGATATATCATGGCCATTCCCGCAACAAAGCCGCCAATATGGGCCCAATAGGCAACGCCACCTGTTTCGGGGTCCGATCCAAAGCCGCCCAAAAATTGCATCGCGATCCAAATGCCCAACACGACCCACGCGCGCAGTGTGAAGATTTTGAAAAAGATAATGAAAATCAGAATGATATCGACGCGCGCCTTTGGGTATAACAATAGATAAGCCCCCATAACCCCCGCAACAGCCCCAGATGCGCCAATAACAGGGACATCGGACATAGGCGCAATCGCGTATTGCGCAAGGTTCGCCAAAATTCCAGTGCCCAAATAAAATCCCAAAAACTTCGCGCTTCCTAGCTCGTCTTCGATGTTGTCACCAAAAATGTAGAGAAACAGCATATTCCCAAGCAGGTGCATCATGCCACCATGCAAGAATATGGATGTCAACAAACCTGCCTGCCCATAACCCTGACTGATAAATTCAGGCACCATTGCCCAATTGGTCAGCAAAGCATTCATATACCGCGCGTTATCAAGTTCCGCCCAATAGGTCAGAAATATCAGCACATTCAGCGCGATAAGGGCATAAGTGACAATAGGCGTTCTGCCAGAGGGATTGTGATCACGAAACGGGAACATACCTGAGTGTTGGCTGTTTCATTCACTTGCGTCAAGGATTTGAAACGCGAAAGTTTATGTTTTGAACTCCATGCAACATTTTCGCGGTATGTCCGCTTTGAAACCCCTTTACACCGCATCAACTATCGCTATGTTCGCCACACCCAACACGTGCCCGCGTGGTGGAATGGTAGACACAAGAGACTTAAAATCTCTGGGCTTAGTAGGCCGTGCCGGTTCGAGTCCGGCCGCGGGTACCACGTGTTGGGTGATTTTTCCTTTAAAACAAAGCATGCATGGCTTATCCTTTGAAAAAGGGAACTCAAAAGGGGTCAAAAAGGGACTCTTTTGGGTCAAAAACGGATGAGTGCAGATGCGGGAATCAAGTGAAGATTTTGGTTAACAAGATGAGGACACCGAAATTCAGAATCTTCCGCTGTACACAGAGCGTAAAGCCGATGGGATCTATTGATACAGACGGCGAGTGCCAAAAAACCTCGTGGAGCGTATCGGGAAAGGGTATTTGTACCGGAATCTAGGGCGTGCCAAAAAGGACGTGGTTGGAAACTGGCCCGAAGCCCATGCGGAAGTGGAAGCGATCTTGGATGGGGCCCAGGCCAGCGCCAAAAAGTCTGCTGAGTTCATCAAGCGTAAAGACAACCGAGCCACGATACTTCACTTGGTGGAAGAGGAATATGGCAAGGAAGCAGCACAGCGCCT
>CAXACF010000173.1:0-4905 GCA_963967125.1 uncultured Rhodobacterales bacterium
ACGACCTGACCCGTGACGAAACGCGACGCGTCGGATGCCAAATACTGAACTGTGTCCACAATTTCATTTGCGGATGCGATCCACCCGATTGGTGTATGCTCTTCGATGTCTTTGCGCATATCTGGGTTTTCTTTTAGGGTCGCTTGCAAACTTGCCGACATAAGCGATGCAAAAGCCACAGCATTCACACGAATACCACTGTCCGCATATGCAAGTGCCAAAGACCGTGTCATTTGATCCAGCGCTGCAGTTGACACAGAATAGCCCAATAATTCGGGTTGCGCCCTTTGCGCAGCCAAGGAACTTAGGTTTACGATCGTTCCGATGCATTCATCATCCCGCACCTCGACCTGTTGTTTCATTCGTTTGGCAACAGCTTGTGTTAAACGAAGAGCTGTTAGAACGTTTTGCTCAAACAACGTTTCAATACTGCTATCTTTATGATCAAAGGCATCTGTTGGAATAACCTGCCGCGAGGCATTAACCAATATATCAATCTGATCAAAGGCATCGACGGTCGCCGATAACAAATTCGCCACCGTTAGGCGTTCTCGTAGGTCGCCCGCGAAATACGTGACATTTTCTTGCTCCGCGATGTCTTCAATTTCTTTCTTAAGGCGCTTTTCGTCCATATCTGCAAAAACCACATTGGCACCCTGTTCAACAAAATGCCGCGCAATGGCAAGTCCGATCCCATTTGCTGCACCTGTGACGATTGCAGTTTTACCGTCAATTGAAAAACTCATCTTACACTCCTTGGGGTGCCAGTGATCTACATTCCAGCTTTTCGCTTTGGTTTAGATGCATACAAAACTTTAAAGCGATTGTCTTTGGTTACTTCGCTGACGTTTTGGAACAACTCATTTAAAGTTTGTTCATATGGCAAATGGCGATTGGCCACGATGTAACAATCTCCCTGCGGTTTCAGGGATCTGACGGCTGATTTTATGAAATCTATTCCGATCCCCGGATCAGCCTTGCCAAAATTATGGAACGGCGGGTTCATGACGACTGTATCCAAAGCCCTATCGGCACGCCACGCCGTTGCGTCCGCCCAAACAAATTTGACCTTATCCGATGGAACATTCACCCGCGCTATTTCAATAGCGCGATGATCCGCTTCGACCGCAATAACATGCTTGGTGGGCATTTCGGTAAGGTTTCTTGTCAGGAACCCCCAACCCGCACCTAAATCGGCAACGGTTCCAGTTAACCGAGGCAATACAGAGAGCAATAGGCGAGACGCAGGATCGGCAGCATCCGCGGAAAAAACACCTGCAACGGTTTTAAAACCATCTTCTAGCGACTTTGGAGCGTCAAAATAATCTGATAAGTTCAAGTCGCCTGTAAACCAGGCAATTTTACCATGCGCCTTTGAGACAACATCCCCAAGCGATGTGCGTTTTCGAAGGTCTTTCAGAATGGGATCGATGCCAGCGTCCTTTTGCCCATCAACAATCACAGCTCCGCTGTTTGTGCATTTTTGTGCCATGGCAATCAAGTGCCACGTAAGCGCTTTTGCTTTGGGCAATAACACTACGGCCACGTCAAAATCCGATTGCACCGATTGCACCACATCGTATCCCGCGGCCTGTAAATCCGTAACCGAAGGTGCGAATGTTTGATAAATAGTTGGTTTTAGATGTTTCAGCGCTGCAATTTGTTGAGGGGCCTCAGCGTTAAAAACAATCCACCTTTTTCCCTCTAGATGCGCGAATTCATCCCCTACAAACTGAAAACGTGTGCTGAACAACGTTGGCCTGTCTATTCTTTTTCCATCGTGCACTGCAATGGGTGCTGGTGACGACGCGCATAATCCATAACCTGTGCAACCTTTGTTTCAGCGATTTCGTGACTGAAAACACCTACAACAGCAACACCCTTTTTATGAACGGTCAGCATAATCTCAAAGGCCTGAGCGTGATTAAGGCCAAAAAACCGTTCAAGCACAATAACCACAAACTCCATTGGCGTGTAATCATCATTCAGCAACAAAACCTTATACAATGGGGGCCGTTTTGTGCGCGTTTTGGGTTTTACCAAAACGTCTGCGTCGCCCTCATCATTTTTGTCGTCGCCTAATTTGTGCGCATATAGATCCAACAAATCTACATCCCTAATTCATGTTGTGCCGAACGCTTTATATAGGTCATGAACACCAAAGTAAAAGCGATAGTGGCACGATAAATTCAACAAGGAAACCACGATTGCAAATCACAAAAGATCGACAGAACCAGAATGCGGAACCGATTAACGCAAATTGTGGTTTTACAAATAGCTACCCCAATATGTTGATCAAGCTATACCAATTTTCCCAAAAATCGTTGAATCATAGTACTTTATCCAAAGAACTAAATGTGATACGACTTATGCAAGCGCCAAAATAGGCGCATGAGGCAGTAAAGGAAATCTATCGTGTTCAGACGGCTAACATCGTCGGGCTTGGTCGTGGTGCGTATGCTTACCACGCTTGTTGCGATCATCTTCACAACTCATCTTGTTTGGGCTGCACCCTATGCGGCAATGGTTATGGACGCGCGCAGTGGCAAAGTGCTGCATGCTGAAAATGCAGATACACGGCTTCATCCTGCGTCGCTCACAAAAATGATGACCTTGTATGTGGTGTTCGAGGCTGTCGAAAATGGCGAAATCTCTTTGGATACAAAGGTACGGATTTCCAAAAAAGCTGCCGCGGAACCTCCATCAAAACTTGGATTACGCTCGGGTCAACGCATTAAACTGCGGTATTTGATCCGCGCAGCCGCCGTGAAATCGGCAAATGACGCAGCCACAGCATTGGGCGAGGCGATTGAAGGATCTGAGGCAGCATTTGCAAGGCGCATGAACCGCACGGCCAAGGCGCTTGGGATGAAACGAACAACGTTTAAAAATGCGCATGGCCTTACCGAAAAGGGGCATCTTTCGACCGCGCGTGATATGACCATCCTTGGGCGCCATCTGTTTTATGATTATCCCGATTACTACAATTTGTTCTCGCGCATCCGCACACATGCTGGCCTGCGCGAGGTTGCAAATACCAACCGCCGATTCTTGGGAAATTACCGCGGCGCGGATGGGATCAAAACGGGATATACCCGCGCTGCGGGTTTCAACCTTGTTGCCTCGGCTGAGCGGGGTCAAGAGCGCATCATTACAACCGTCTTTGGTGGGCGTTCCACAGCGACGCGGAACAAACGCGTTGCGCAGTTGATGGACAAAGGGTTCAAATTGGCGCCAAGCCGCGTAACCGTTCAAAAACCTGCACGCCCTGACTATTCCATTACCTCGACGGACACGGGTTCGCGACTTGCCGGAAAAACCGTGCGTGTCAAAACAAACCGTCCATATAGCCCACGCCCCAAATTACGCCCCGCTGCAACATTGCTACTCGCGAACTCCGACCTGAAAAGCGGTATCGAAAGCGCACTAAGCGAGGCGCAAAATGTGCGTATCGAAGTAGATCAGGCACCTGCGAAACAGGCGACGCCAATATCGCTAAGTATTGCGACCATCGATACAACCAGTGCAATTGCCGAAAGCTTGGGGCCAACAGTTGTTAGTCGATTATCAACTTCGAACGGTGGTCATTGGGGGATAAATGTTGGACGCTTTAATACACGATATGCGGCTGAAAAAATGCTATTGAAAACGGCACTTGCCGAAATTGATGCCCTCGACGGATCCTTGCGCAAAGTTCATAAAAGCAGACAAGGATTTGAAGCGACATTCCTGGGGCTGAGCGAAGCGCGCGCGCTTCAGGCCTGCACACGGCTAAGCGCACGCAATATCAAATGTTCGACGATTTCACCTGGTTAGGTTTTGGGGTTTGATCCCAGGTTCCTGACAAAATACGTTCAGCGTTCCCGGCAGGATCGTCGTATTGTTGGGTACGTAGAGTGAACAAGAACGCGCCCAAACCAACACTGCCCAAGAAAAGCGAGATGGGTATCAAATATAGTAATATATCCATTAACGTATCCTTAGCGCATTCAGCGTGACACTGATGGACGATAGCGACATTGCCAGGGCAGCAATCAGTGGCGTGGCAAACCCTGCAATCGCGACTGGTACCGCGATTACGTTATAAAATGTTGCAATCCGAAAATTCTCCGCAATGCGCTTTTGTGATGCTTTGGCCAATGGGATTAAACCGACCAGTTGGTCAAGGTTTTCACCCAAAAACACAATGTCCGACGCGCTGCGTGCCGCGTCCAATGCGCTGGATGGCGAAATCGAAACATGCGCCTCACACAGTGCTGCAGTGTCGTTTAATCCGTCACCGATCATAAGGACGCGTTGACCACCCGCCTTTAATGCGCGCAGTCGATCATATTTCTCAGCAGGCGTCACAGATGCGGAATAGTTTGAAATATTCAGCTGATCTGCAACATCGGCAACTGCGGCTTGGGTATCACCCGACAAAATTTCAACCGATATTCCCGCACTGTCTAATTCGACAGCTAATTTTTGTACGCCATTTCGAAGATTATCTACGAATTCAAACTTAACCGCTGCAGCATCACCGCGGCGGTAAAAGGTAGCAGTTCGGGCACCAGATATCGCGCCAACCCAATCGGCGCGTCCCAAACGCACAACTTCACCGTTAAACTCGGCCTCAACGCCAAACCCAGGAACTTCTTCAATGTTCTCCAAATCTGCCAGATCCGTGCCCTGTTGTTTAAGTGTTTGTGCCAAGACACGCGCAAGCGGATGCTGTGATGCATGGCAAAGCGCATACAGAACAGACCGATCAACTTCGCCTAATTCGATATCATTCGCCAGTTTGGGCTGACCCGTGGTCAGGGTGCCAGTTTTGTCGAAAACAACATGGTCAACCTCAGCCAATCGTTCCAGTGCCGTAGATGATTTCATAAGTAAACCTTTTGAAACTAAACGTCCCGAGGC
>CAXACF010000174.1:0-4901 GCA_963967125.1 uncultured Rhodobacterales bacterium
AGGTGCCAGAAGGATTAAGCGAATTCCGCGTCGTATTAAGCGATGATGGCACCCAGTTGATTTACAAATATGATACCCAAGCCGAACGCACGGGGATCGCGCGATTGATGACAGCATTGGGAGAGCAGGGGGTTGTTTTGAAGGATTTGCAAACCAATCAGTCCTCGCTTGAGGATATTTTCGTGAACCTTTTGAAGGAGGGACAGCAATGAACCTTCGTGCAGTTGGTGCAATCTACAAATTCGAAATGGCGCGTTTTTTTCGCACCCTTACCCAAAGCTTTATTTCACCCGTGATTTCGACATCGCTCTACTTTGTTGTTTTCGGCACCGCGATAGGCAGCCGTATCCAAGAGGTCGAAGGTGTCAGCTATGGCGCCTTTATTGTACCAGGTTTGATCATGTTAAGTGTTATGACACAGGCTACGTCCAACGGATCTTTTGGTATTTATTTTCCTAAGTTCATCGGAACGATTTACGAACTTCTGTCCGCACCGATTAGCTTTTTTGAAATCCTATTGGGATATGTCGGTGCCGCGGCGACCAAGGCCCTGTTCATTGGATTGGTGATATTATTTACCTCAGCATTTTTTGTTGATTTGGTGATACAAAATCCTGCTGTCATGCTTTTGTTTTTGGTGCTGACCTGTGTGTCCTTCTCGCTGCTTGGTTTTATCATCGGGATTTGGGCGAAGAATTTTGAACAATTGCAATTGGTACCATTGTTGGTGGTAACACCCTTGGTGTTTTTAGGGGGCGCGTTTTATTCAACGTCAATGCTGCCCCCGATTTGGCAAACCATTTCCATGTTTAACCCAGTTGTCTACCTGATTTCAGGGTTTCGTTGGGCATTCTTTGGGCTGGCGGATGTGCCGATTGTGTTCAGCCTTGTCGCCATTGGTGGATTTACTGCTGCCTGTATCGCCGTTGTCGCGTGGATATTTGCAACAGGGTGGCGATTGCGCAGCTAATATCGTGACAATTTCACTAATTTTGGCAAAAGATTTTTCTGATGCCTTGTTTGTGAAGCACGTCGAGTCTACATGCGAGCCATGAAGTTACGCTTGCCCTTTTTGAAAAAAACAACCTCGGTCAATGTTGTGCGATTGCATGGCATGATCGGAACAGGTGGCCGAAGTGCATTAAACGATGCGGCATTGGCCCCAGCGTTAGAGCGCGCATTTTCCAAAGGAAAACCTGCAGCGGTTGCCATTTCCGTAAATTCGCCAGGTGGATCGCCAGTTCAAAGTTCGCTGATCGGGTCACGTATTAGGCGCCTGTCCGAAGAAAAGGAAATCCCAGTTATCGCTTTTGTTGAGGATGTTGCGGCATCTGGTGGGTATTGGTTGGCCTCTTGCGCCGATGAAATTTTTGCGGACCCTGCATCAATTGTTGGGTCAATCGGTGTGATCAGCGCAGGGTTTGGTTTGCAGGATTTGATCGCCCGATATGGGATTGAGCGGCGCGTTTATACAGCAGGTAAGTCGAAATCTATGCTGGACCCGTTCCGCGAGGAAAAGCAAGAAGATGTTGACCGCCTTACATCCATTTTGGGGGACGTACACGACGTCTTTATCCAGCATGTCAAAACCGCACGCGGCAATAAGATAACCCAAGATTTGGATGTATTTACTGGCGAAGTTTGGTTGGCCGAGCGGGCAAAAGAATTGGGTTTGATCGATGAAATTGGACATCTGGTCCCAACCCTAAAGGACCGATTTGGGGACAAGGTCAAATTGCGCGTGATCGAACAGAAACGATCATTCTCGCAACGTTTTGGCCTGTCAATTTCAGATAGTGTTGTTGGCACGCTGGAAGAGCGCATCGCCCTATCTCGGTTTGGTTTGTGATATGATTATCAAGGTTGTTTCAATATTTTTGGTCGGGATGGTTGTCCTTGCGATGTTTGGAAAATTACGGTTTCCGGGGCAGGGAAAATTGAATGCGCGGCGTTGCGGAAAATGTGGAAAATTCTTAATCGGCACCTCGCAGTGCCGATGTAATAAGGGCCGATAAAATGGTTTGGATAATGTCTCTTGTGGGGTTGGTCATTCTTCTCCTATCAGGTGACTTGTTGGTGCGCGGTGCCGTGAACCTAAGTTTGCGCCTTGGGGTGCCCGCGCTGATTGTTTCCTTAACTATTGTGGCATTTGGAACCTCTGCACCAGAATTGTTGATTGCGATCAGCGCTGTGGATGATGGGGCATCGGGCATTGCGATTGGCAATGTTATTGGATCGAATATCGCCAATGTGCTGCTGGTGCTTGGGATGCCTGCACTGCTGTCCACTTTGGACTTTTCAGAATGCGATACACGGCGTGATTTCTACATCATGCTTGGCGCGACCGTCGTATTTACCGTACTTGCTGCCACTGGACAATTTGGGTGGTGGCAGGGGGCCATTTTGTTAATTATGTTGGCAGGCTTCCTTGGGTCTGCTGTGTGGCGCGCCAAGTGTCACACAGGGGTATCATCGACTGATGACGATGATCTTGAGGGCCTAGACCCAGAGCTACCTATGTGGAAGGTATTAGGGTTTCTCCTACTTGGATTGATTGGTTTGCCGATGGGTGCGGATATTTTGGTTGATAATGCCGTCTATATCGCGCGTGCCTATGGCATAAGTGAAGAGGTTATTGGTCTGACGTTGATTGCAATTGGAACATCTTTGCCCGAACTTGCAACAACGGTCATGGCAGGTCTGCGCAATCAGGCCGAGGTTGCATTGGGCAACGTTATTGGTTCTAACATTTTCAATCTATTGGGGATCATTGGTGTCACGACGCTCTTTGATGAAATTTATGTGTCCTCCAGCTTCTTTGACCTCGATATTTGGGTCATGCTGGCATCGGCGCTGGTTTTGATACCCTTTGTGTTTCTAAAATGGCGCATGTCTCGCCCCCTTGGGGCGTTGTTTCTGGGGGCCTACACGCTATATCTTGCATCTATGATGTAAGACAGGAGGCCAGCATGCGGGCATTAATCACGGGTGGTGCAAAACGACTGGGACGTGAAATGTCACTATATCTTGCCAAGCGTGGATACGATGTTGCCGTTCATTACAACAGTTCTGATAATGATGCCCGTGCCGTGGTTGATGAAATCCATGCAATGGGACGCCGTGCAACACAGGTGCAGGCAAATATCTTAGACGAAACCCAGGTGGAAAATTTGGTATCGCGCGCAGCTTCGGCATTGGATGGTCCGATCACTGTTTTGGTAAACAACGCGTCGATCTTTGAATACGACAACATTAAATCAGCGACGCGGACGACCTGGGATCGTCATTTAGAAAGCAACCTTCGTGCGCCATTCGTATTGACGCAAAAATTTGCAGATCAAATTCCGGACCCAAGTTTGGATGATAATTCCGAGCCTGTTGCAGCGGGATTGATAGTGAATATGCTTGATCAAAGAGTGAAAAAATTAACCCCTGAATTTAGCAGTTATACAATTGCAAAAATGGGGTTGTGGGCCTTAACGCAAACATCTGCGCGTGCGCTTGCACCCAAAATCCGTGTGAACGCGATCGGCCCTGGCCCCACACTTCGCGGCGATCGCGAAGATCCTGTTCGATATCAGCATCAACGTGACAATACTGTCCTGAATCGTGGGTCGAATCCGTCTGATATTTCAGCGGCACTTGGGTATTTCATAGATGCACCTGCCGTAACAGGGCAGCTTTTGTGTGTAGACGGGGGACAACATTTGGGCTGGAAAACCCCAGATATTTTGGGGATTGTGTAGCATGATCATTTGCAAACACGTTGAAGTTGTTCCACCTGTCAAAAAATTGTTAAATAACTTTCATAAAAACTTAAGAAAAACAACAGTTTGGCAAAACTATAAAAAAATAATGAACAAAAACAAGCACTTAATAAAATGCCTATTTTTTGTGCAAATTCACGAAGTGGCCTGAAATCAATGGAAAAATTGCTATTTCAGAAAGTTATACTCAGAGTTATCCACAGAAACAGTGGACAGCTTTTAACTTGAATTCGACGTATAATCATTGCAGCGAAAACAGAATCAAGACTTCGGGTGTAGGTCAACTTCGATGGGAACCAGTTAATTGAGCCTAACGGGTGAAAAACTAATCCTAAAGTATGTTCGGCAATTGGATGCATCGCCGGGCGTGTATCGTATGTTGGATGCACAGGCGCGTGTTTTGTACGTTGGTAAAGCGCGTAATTTGAAGGCGCGTGTGTCAAATTACGCCCGCCCCACAGGGCATTCGCCGCGAATTGCGCGTATGATCTCAGAAACCGCACAAATGATGTTTCTGACGACCAAAACCGAGACTGAGGCGCTACTGCTTGAGCAAAATCTGATTAAGCAACTTAAGCCACGCTATAATGTCCTGTTGCGTGATGATAAGTCGTTTCCGAATATCTTGGTCACCACAGAACATGAATTTCCGCAAATCAAAAAACACCGTGGCGCCAAAAAGGAGAAAGGCGCGTATTATGGTCCCTTTGCCAGCGCGGGTGCGGTGAATAAATCGTTGAACCAGTTACAGCGGGTATTTCAACTGCGCAATTGTTCGGATGCGATGTTTGAAACGCGCACACGTCCCTGTTTGCAATATCAGATCAAACGGTGTTCGGGACCCTGCGTTGGACGGATCAGCGCGCGCGATTATCGGGCGTCTGTGAAAGATGCAGAGCGATTTCTGTCGGGGAAATCAACCGAAATTCAAGAGCGCCTTGCATCGCAAATGGCGCAAGCCAGCGAAGCAATGGAGTTCGAACGCGCCGCAGCGCTGCGTGATCGCATTCGCGCCATGACCCAAGTTCAAACGAACCAAGGCATCAATCCGCGCACGGTCAGCGAAGCGGATGTTATCGCGCTGCATATCGAAGGGGGACAGGCCTGCGTTCAGGTATTTTTCATTCGTGCAAA
>CAXACF010000175.1:0-4867 GCA_963967125.1 uncultured Rhodobacterales bacterium
GCGACCACCGAGATCTACACTCTTTCCCTACACGACGCTCTTCCGATCTTCCTTGGTTGTAACTTCGTCAGCGGTGGGGTCGATGACTTGGGCGTTTTTAAATAGAATGCTCATGTCAAAACGCCCCTTTGATTTTTCATATTACGTGCCAAGAGGTGCATTGCAGCCATACGCACGGCCACGCCCATTTCGACCTGCTCTTGAATAACGGAACGGTTGATGTCGTCGGCAATTTCGCCGTCTATTTCGACACCACGATTCATGGGGCCTGGGTGCATCACGATTGCATCGGATTTTGCGAACCCAAGTTTCGCACGATCCAGCCCATAGCGATGATAATATTCGCGTTCTGATGGGATAAACCCACCATCCATGCGTTCTTTCTGCAGGCGTAGCATCATCACAACATCAACGTCCCGCAGGCCCTCTTCCATGTCGTGATACACTTCAACACCCAATTCGGCCACATCGGGTGGCATCAGCGTTGCTGGTCCGACCAACCGCACACGGTTTTCCATTTTTCCTAACAGGATCAAATTTGAACGCGCGACGCGCGAATGGACGATGTCGCCACAAATCGCGATATTCAGGCGATGCAGACGTCCCTTGGCCCGCATGATCGTCAACGCATCCAAGAGGGCCTGCGTGGGGTGTTCGTGTCGCCCGTCACCTGCGTTTAACACCGCGCAGTTCACCTTTTGCGCCAGAAGATCAACCGCCCCAGATTGGGGGTGGCGTACCACTAACAAATCAGGATGCATGGCATTTAATGTGAGTGCCGTATCAATCAGGGTTTCGCCCTTCTTGATCGAACTGGCCTGCATGGCCATATTCATCACAACCGCGCCCAGCCGTTTCCCAGCCAGTTCAAAACTGGCCTGCGTGCGGGTTGAGTTTTCAAAAAACATGTTGATTTGCGTTAACCCAGCAAGCGTGGGGTCAGGCCGCTCGGCTTTGCGGTTTTGCTCTACATACCCGTTGGCAAGATCCAATATCTCTGTGATGGCCTCTGGTCTTAGCGGCTCAATCCCCAAGAGGTGTTGACTGGTAAAGCTCATGTTTGCCCTCACATTTGGTAGTTGGGACTTACACATAAGCGCGATTTGGCACAAGGGGTGCTTTTCCTTTCGATGTGGCCAAGCTAGTTTAATACCATGGAATCGCAGTTGGATTGGCATCAGGCCAAGGCATTACTTGAATGGCAAACTGAACTGGGCGCGACCGAGGCGATCTTGGACGCGCCTGTGAATAGGTTTGAATTGACCGATAAGGCCCCTGCCAAAGAGCCAACCAAGGCGCAAAAACAAACGCCCGCTGTACGTGTCGAAGAGGTTGATCCCGTTGCGATTGCCGAAATGGCGGCGGCTGGGGCGCAGGATTTAGCTGGTTTGAAACAGGCCATGGCGCAGTTTGAACATTGTCAGTTGAAACGCGGTGCACGGCAATTGGTCTTCGCCGATGGAAACCCAGATGCCAAAATCATGATTATCGGGGAAGGCCCAGGTCGTGATGAGGATATGGAGGGGCGGCCCTTTGTCGGTCGTGCTGGACAATTGTTGGATCGGATGTTTGCAGCGATTGGATTGTCACGTACGGCTGATGATGCAGGTGCCAGCATTTACATTACCAATGTTGTGCCGTGGCGTCCGCCGCAGAACCGTGATCCAAGCCCGATTGAAATTGACATGATGCTTCCGTTTTTGCGTCGGCATATTGCACTGACCAAGCCTGAAATCATCGTCGCGATGGGCAATATTTCCTGTCAGGCATTATTGGGAAAACGCGGTGTTACCAAACTTCGGGGACAATGGGCGTCAGGTTGTGGTGTTGACGTTATGCCCATGTTCCACCCTGCATACTTGCTGCGCAATCCTTTGGCCAAACGCGAAGCATGGCAGGATTTGCAAGCCGTTCAAAAGAGGATCAGATAAGCCCGTGTCACGAATTGATGAAAGCAAAGAATTTATTGCAACGCGTATCGCCATCCTGACAGTGTCAGACACGCGGCAATTGGATGAGGATAAGTCTGGTCAGACCTTGGTGGACCGTCTGGAACGCGCTGGGCACACATTGGTTGATCGCAAAATCATTGCTGATGAACGCGACCAAATTGCTGATCAACTGCGCGTGTGGATTGCCAATCCAGATGTTGATGTTGTGATTTCTACGGGCGGCACGGGTCTGACGGGGCGTGATGTGACCGTGGAAGCGCACCGCGATGTTTATGAAAAAGAAATTGATGCATTCGGAACAGTGTTCACCATCGTGAGTATGCAAAAAATTGGGACCTCGGCCATTCAATCGCGCGCAACTGCAGGCGTCGCAGGGGGAACATATCTATTTGCACTGCCGGGATCACCCGGTGCCTGTCGTGATGCATGGGACGAAATTTTGGAAAAACAATTAGATTTTCGCCATCGCCCCTGCAACTTTGTCGAAATAATGCCGCGGTTGGATGAACATTTGCGACGGAAGTAAATTTTGGAACGTTCAATATTTGTGTGCATGTGACAAACTGATCTTTTCGCCTATTTCATGCGTATGAACTACGATTACACTAAAGGACTAAATCTATGCGTTTTCTTCGTCAGGCTTTAATCGGGCTGGTTCTGATGTCCATGGCTTTGGGTCTTTTGGGATATGCAGGGTATCTGGGGTATGAAACCTATAAAGAGGTCCAATCGCGTGAAGCGCGGGTTCCCCAAGCTCGCGAACGTGTATTTACCGTTAACGTACGGGCCGCAGAGCCGCAGACGATCACACCGTATTTAACCGCATTTGGTGAGGTTCAAAGCCGTCGTACATTGGATTTACGCATGGCGGCAGGTGGCCAAATTGTTGAGATTTCCCCGAATTTCGCAGAAGGTGGGATCGTGGAACAGGGCGAATTATTGATACGCCTTGATGATGCTGATGCGCAATCCGCCCTGTTGCGCACCGAATCCGATTTAAGCGATGCGAAATTGGAAATCGTCGAGGCCGAACGTGCGATTGCATTGGCCAAAGATGAACTGGCAGCCGCGGTCGAGCAAGAAGCCCTGCGTAGTGCCGCGTTGTTGCGTCAACAAGATTTACAGCAACGGGGTGTGGGCACCACCGCCTCGGTCGAAGCGGCAGAGCTTGCCCTATCTTCAGCAAAACAATCTGTTCTGTCGCGACGCAGTGGTTTGGATCAGTCAAATGCCCGTTTCAATCAGGCAAAAACGCGCTTGGCCCGTGCTGAATTGGCGAATAAAGATGCGCTGCGTCATTTGAATGACACTGTAATGCGTGCAGAATTTGCGGGTGTCCTAAGCGGTGTCAGTTTGGTCCAAGGCGGTTTGATCAGCGCGAATGAACGTGTTGGTCAATTGATTGACCCCAGCGCGCTTGAGGTCGCATTTCGCGTCTCTACCCAACAGTACGCGCGCCTACTGAACGAGGATGGAACTTTGATTGCGGCGCCTGCTGATGTGTCTTTGGATGCGATTGGTGGATCTGTGACATCCAGGGCCGTGCTGTCTCGTGACAGCGGATCGGTGGCAGACGGTCAAACAGGACGTGTATTATTTGCGAAATTGGATAATGCGATTGGTCTGAAACCCGGTGATTTCGTTTCAGTGAAAGTCGAAGAACCAGCATTGCGTTTCGTTGTTGAACTTCCCGCGACCGCGTTGAACGCACAGAACGAAGTGCTGGCTGTGGGCGAAGGTGATCGGCTTGAAACAATCAACGTTACCCTGATGCGACGTCAGGGGAATAACGTTTTGGTGCGTTCGCGCGATTTACCGGGGCGGGACATCGTTACGCAACAAACGCCGCTGTTGGGCAAGGGCATCAAGGTCAAAGTCCTGCGCGAGGGAGCTTCGATGGAACCCGAAGCGCCCAAAATGGTCAAGCTGACCAAGGAAAAACAAGAAGAGCTGATCAAGCGGGTCGAAGGCAACCAATGGATTCCTGCAAAACCCAAAGAGCGATTGTTAAAACAACTTCGCAGCGGCGAAATCAAAGCGGAAACATTGAAACGACTTGAGAGTAGAGGAGGCGGGTAATGGTACGCGATCTTCCCCAAAGCGCGGGTGGCATCCTCTCTTATTTTACACGCCACAAAACGCTTGCGAACCTATTGTTGGTTGTCCTGCTTATGGCAGGTGCTGTGGCACTTCCAAAAATGCGTGCACAGTTTTTTCCAGATGTGGTTGTTGACTCCATCAATATTTCTGTTGCGTGGAATGGAGCAGGTGCAGAGGACGTGGATCAAGGCATTGTAAAGGTTCTTGAGCCTGCATTGTTGGCAGTCGAAGGGGTATCCAGTGCCAGTAGCCGATCAACCGAAGGGCGTGCGCGCATTTCGTTAGAATTTGATCCTGATTGGGATATGTCTCGCGCGAATGCGGATGTTGAAACGGCACTTGATGGCGTTTCAACACTACCAGATGACGCAGAAGACCCAGTCATTTTACGCGGCAGTTGGAGTGATCGCGTTACTGAAGTTGTGATTTCGGGTCCTATTGGTGTGACACAACTGGGTCTGATCGCCGATGAATTTGTTTTACGACTGTTCAACGCAGGTGTGACCAAAACCTCGATCCAAGGCATCGCGGCGCCACAAGTAGTGATCGAAGTCCCAACTGCAAAATTGGTGGAAGAAGACATCACAATGCGCCAGATCGCCAATGCCATTGCAGAGGAAGTCAGCGCAGATCCCGCAGGGGACGTGTTGGGCTCAAATATGCGCGTGCGCACAGGTGTTGAAAAACGCTCTGCCGAGGATATTGCGGGCATTGTCCTTCGCTCAAACGGGGACGGATCAAAACTCACCATCGGCGATGTTGCCCTGCTGCGCGATGAAGGTATCGACAGACTGCGCAGTTTTTATGTGGGTGAT